>JAPKZH010000639.1 GCA_026393905.1 Candidatus Aminicenantota bacterium | reverse complement strand
GCCGCAGGGAGAAACAGGCCATGATGAAAAAAATGAACATGGTCATCGGGACGTTCTTCAGCGAGGTCGGGCTGGAGCTCCTAAAAAAATTCCCCGTCTTTGTTGAAAACGCCTCCGGTTTATCCCCCCATCTAGAAATCCAGCCCCATTGGCAGAAAAAAGACTTCCTCAAGGCCGGCCAGGCCGCCCGGGATTTTTCCTATAAGATCCGGGTATTGCCCTCGGACCTCAGGGAACTCCGTTCGGTTCTCGTCTGCCGGCGGTCGTTTCTTCTCCGCCTCCTGGAAAATCCCAACCTTCTCGAACACGACCGGTTCACGGACCTTCTCTGGGCCGTGTTTCACCTGACAGAGGAGCTGGAAATGCGGGGAGAAAGCCTGGAAAGCCTTCCCGAGTCGGACTATCAGCATATCGCCGGCGATGTCAAGCGGGCCTATTCTCAGATCGCCAGCGAATGGCTGGCCTACACGTTGCATCTCAAGGAAAGCTATCCCTTTTTGTTCTCCCTGGCGGCGCGCATCAACCCCTTCCGCCCCGATCCCTCACCGGTGGTGAGGTAATTACTCAATAACTTGTGGAGTCAGCCCAGGAGAGGGCCAGGTCGGTCATCTAGATTTGAGCAAAGTCTTATAGAAGTCGGACACTTTCTTGATCCACTTTTTGAGCTCTTTAGTGGTGAGTGGTTAAGTCATTCATGGTCAGCACGATCCCATCCTGTTGTCTCAGATAGCTGATCGTGCACAAAAAGGGCTTGTCCTTAAAACGGCATTCTTGTCTAAGGCTGTTCTTCTCGGTCCGAACCCGGCTGATCAATTCTTGAATCTGGGATGTCCTCAAGATTTCCCAAATATATTTCCCCTCCACGAGGACTTCGAAGAAGAGTTTTTGGAAGGCAGCATTGGCCAGAACGATCTTTCCTTCTTTATCCAAAACCACAAGCCCCTCATGGATGGAGGCCAGAATATTCATCAACTCCTCGTTCTTGGCGGAGAGATCCGCGAAAAGCCGGCTGATCTGTTCAGTCATCCGGTTGAAGCTTTCGCCGAGCTCACGAAATTCATCCCTGTTCCGAATCCGGACTCTGGTCTCGAAATCGCCGGCCGCAACTTGGCGGGAGGCCGTCTGGAGCCTTTTGACCGGGCCCGTGAGATGAAGAGAAAATAAAAGCGCTGCGATAAGGGCCAGTCCGGCCGTGAATAGGACGGACCGGAAGATCGTGGTTCGGATGCGAAGGAGAAGCGCCTCGATGTCTTTTAGAAACAGGCTCAACCGGAGGACGGCAATGATCTTCCCCTCGTTCGTCAAGGGCAGTCCGACATAGAGCATCTGTTCTTCGACCGTATAACTGAAGCGGAGGGACTGCCCGACACGACCTTCCAACGCTTGATAGACTTCGGGCCTATACCTGTGGTTTTCCATGGTCCGAGGATTCTTTTCTGAGTCGGCGACGACGTGACCCTGGGAGTCGACCACCGTAACCCGAGCATGGATATCTTTGCCGAGCCTTTTTAGAAAGGCATCCAATTCCGCGTTTTCGCCCTTTTCAAGATAGGCCAGGATCTCGTGGCTCATCTCCCGGCCCAGGATTTCCAGTTCCTGGGCCGTCGTCTTTTGGTAATGACTTCGAATCATCGAGAACGAAAAGGTCAGAAAGAGGACGCTTAGAATCAGGATCAGGAGGACGAAGCCCCCGAAGATCTTGAAGAATATTTTCTTCATTTTCTAAGAGCTCAGATAGCCTAGTTATATATACCAATTGAAAACAGATGTAAACATGTCCGCCCAAAAAAGTTTTGTAATTGGACGATTCTTCGCTATAATACGCGTCCCTAACCGGGAAAGGAGGTCCTTATGATCATAAAAGCGTCCGCGAGGCTGGCCGCAGGCGTGGCCTTTCTTGTCGTTCTTGGCTTGATCGCCCAGGCTCAAGCCGATCTTTCCCTCAAGGATATCCTCGAAAAAAATCTCCAGGCTTCCGGTGGGCGAGAGAAAATTGTCCGGGTCCAGAACCTGGTCTTCAAGATCGGCTCGTCCAGATACGTAACCGCTTCCGACGGCCGGATGAAAGTCCTGACGGGCAAAGAGCCTGTGGTCACCGAAGCCATCCTGATAGGTAAGGACAAGGTCCAGCGGAATTCTTTCAACAATATCACCGAACTGTCTGGATCCCAGAAAGCTGTCTATCAGACGCTGGCCAAGCTCTACGCGGGCGTATTCAGCCTGCAAAAGTTTGAAAAGGAACTCCAGCTCCAAGGGCTGAAGAGCTTCGGCCCGGAAAAACTCTACCAGCTCTCGACGAAAGCCGACGGACTCACGGTCGATTTCTATCTTCGAACCGAAGATTTTCTGCTCAAGAGAATGGTTTTCCATGGCTTGACTCCCGAGGGTGATAAGTACGAAGTGAACTATGACTATCCGCCTTTTGTTTTAGCACGCGGCCGAACGGGCTTTCCATCGTGACGAATTGGACCAGAAAGGATATTGAGCAGGCCGGGCTGAAAACAAACGACCGGCTCGGCCTGACCATAGAGGGCATCGAATCCGAGCTTGTCTTCTATGCGGCGGCCAATGAGCTCCCGCCCCAGAATGTCCTGGCCCAGGGCGCCCGCATCCTCTCACCCATGCCCCGCGGAGGCGAGACGTTCGTCATTCAATTCATCGCTTCGGATACAACCGAGATCACGCCGAAGCTGAAAGTCTTGGCGCCCATCGAAGTCAAGAAAAAATAAAAATCAGGAGGAACACATGTCATCCATCAAAAGAAGAAGTTTCATCTCGACGTTCGCCTCGAGTCTGGTCGGCCTCGGGCTGGCCAATAATCTCAAGGCTGAAGGGAAAATTCCGGCCCCATCCCAGAGCCAATCAACGGCCCTCAAAATCAAAAAATACAACGATTTGGGAAAAACGGGCCTTAAAGTCCCGGATGTCAGCTGCGGCGCTATTTCCCTGTTCGAGCCGAATGTCCTCCGCTATGCTTATGAATGCGGGGTCACCTACTTTGACACGGCGGAAAGCTATCTGCGCATGAAAGGCGAAGCGTACGTCGGCCAGGGCCTCAAAGGGATCAGGGACAAGGTGGTGATCACGACAAAACATGGCTATAACTTTCGCCAGAAGATCGACAAAGCCTCGATCCTCGAACGTGTTGAGGCTAGCCTGAAACGTCTCCAATCCGATTATATCGATGTCTGTATGATTCACAGCATCGATGACCTTTCTCCCGCCCTCAACAATCAGGAGGTCATGTCCGCCTATGACCAGCTGAAAAAAGAAGGGAAAATTCGCTTCACCGGCTTCTCCACCCACAATGCCAAGCTGACCCTGAAGCAGGCCCTGGAGACGGATTTCGCCCAGGTCGTCCTCTTTATGTACAACCATATGGAAGGTCAAGGGATCGAGCCCTTGATCAAGGCCCTCCGGGAGAAGGGCATCGGGACCGTGGCCATGAAGATTTTTGCCGGCGGGATGCAGGGCCATTTGAAATCCCTGGTCGGCAAGGATGTCAGCTACCCGCAGGCGGCCATTCGCTGGGTCATGAGCAACAGCGATATCGATACCTGCATTCCGACCTTGAGCAGCTATTCGCATGTCGAGGAATATGTCGCCGCGTCCGGACAGGGGCTCAACCGGGCGGATTTGAAATTGATCGCCAGCTACCAGCAGCAGGCGGATAACCTCTACTGCCGGGTCAGCTGCCGCGAATGCTTGTCCTCCTGTCCCAACAATGTCGCCGTCAATGACGTCCTTCGCTATGCGATGTACTTTGAGAATTTCCGTAGAGAAAAAGAAGCCATCGGCTATTACGACGAAATGGAGCCGGAGCGCAAGCCGCTGGGCTGCGCCGATTGTCCCGCGTATTGCGAGAAGGCCTGCCCCTACGGCCTCGAGGTCCGAAACCGTCTTCTCCATTCCCATGAGATCCTGACGGCTTGAGCGGCGCCCCAAAGAACGGGTTTATTGGTTGGGATATTTGTGGCATAAAAAAGCGTTCCCTATTTTTTCTTTCTGGTTGGGGGAACAAAAAAAGGAAAGAAGGAGGAATCCCATGATCAAATCGGCCCTTTTCTTCGGTCTCGTCAGCCTGGGCTTCATGTTCCTCGGCACTCAGCTTTTCGCCTTCGAGGAAGACATTCTCAAGACCTCCCAGGGGGAGCTGAAGATCACTTTTATCGGACATGGAACATTGATGATGACCTTCGGCGGGAAGGTCATCCACATCGACCCCGTCGGAAGCTATGCAGATTACGGCAAACTGCCGCCGGCGGACCTCGTCCTCGTCACGCATGAACACGGCGACCACATGGATCCAAAAGCGATCGGGATCCTAAGAAAATCAGGCACAGACGTAGTCGGAACGGAAAAGTGCGCCGAAAAGCTGCAAAACATGATCATCATGAAGAATGGCGAGAGCAAGGTCTTCCAAGGCCTCAAAGTCGAAGCCGTCCCCGCCTACAATATTGTCCACATGAGCGGCCCGGGTGCTCCTTTCCATCCCAAAGGACAGGGCAATGCATACATCTTGACGTTCGGAGACAAGCGAGTCTATGTGGGAGGCGACACAGAGAACATTCCAGAGATGAAAGACCTGAAAAACATCGATATCGCTTTTCTGCCGATGAACCTTCCATACACGATGACGCCGGAAATGGTGGCCGATGCGGCCAAAGTCTTCAAGCCGAAGATCCTCTACCCCTATCACTTCGAGGATACGGACACGTCGAAGCTCATTGAACTGTTGAAGAGCGAAAAAGGAATAGAGGTCAGAATCCGGAACATGAAATAAGGGGACAGAAGGGTTCGTTCGGGGGGATTCTGAAAATCTGTAAAAACCGAGAATCGCGGGACGGGAAAAAAAGTTGGCTCCTCGGGCAGGACTCGAACCTGCAACCTATTGGTTAACAGCCAACCGCTCTGCCAATTGAGCTACCGAGGAACGGACTTAATTTATCATGATTCCAGGGCGTTTTCAAGAAAATGCTCGTCCTCATGTTTCCGATCGCCTTGAAGCTTTAAATGTCAGGAAAAATCTTTTTGAGGAGCGGCAGTGATTCGGGGAAAAGTTCGTTGAAACCGATATTCTCCCATTGGGCATAGGATATCCGCCATTCCTCCCCTCTTTTTCGCAATTTGAGATCGAAACGATAGAAGTCTCCGAAGGCTCGAAACAGCTTGCGGAAGATCTCTGCCGCGCCCGAGGACAGAACGAATTCGGTTTGGACCGAGGCCTCCCCGGCCCTGATCTCATCGATCCGCGTCCCGAGGAGATGGAGAACGATTCCCCGGTATTCACGAAAATATTCCCTGACCATCGCCTCAGTTTCCTTCTTGCCGCGGTTTTCAAAATCTTTATAGTCCTCATCGAGAAAGCTCAGCAGGCCGCTCGTATCCTTATCTTCGACAAGGCTCCCCATCCGCTCGAGGAGGGCCAGGATCAGCGCCCGATCGTTTTTCGGGGCACAAGAAACCAAGGCAACAATCGCGATCGCGACAAGGGAACGTAGAATCTGGAATCGGGTCCTCATGTTTAGATGACGAGTTCATCATACAAAATCCCCGTCCTTAAATCCAGATTTGGCGTGTTCTCCGTTTTGACAAAAAATCGTTGCTGTGCTATTTGTGTTAACTCCTTACAAAACGATTTGTCCCGTAGCGAGTTTGTTTAAGGAAAGACGATGACGACGCCGCTTGAACATTGGGTGGAAGAGCAAGCCCGCCTGACCCAGCCTACTCGGATCTACTGGTGCGACGGCTCGGAGGGGGAAGACCGGCGGATGATTGAAATGGGGATGAAGGAAGAAAACATAGGCGAGTACAGCATCTTCCGTGAGTTGAACCAGGAAGCCTGGCCCAAATCCTATTTGCACCGGAGCCATCCGACCGACGTTGCGCGCACGGAACACCTGACCTTTGTTTGCCAAAAAGACCGGGAAACAGCCGGTCCGAACAACAACTGGATGTCGCCTAAGGACGCCAAGGCCCTGATGACGAAGCTCTCCAAAGGATGCATGCGGGGTAAGACGATGTACGTCCTGCCCTACATGATGGGCCATCCGGACTCGCCTTATGCCAAAGCCTGCGTCCAGCTGACGGATGTCTCCTATGTCGCCGTCAGCATGCGGATCATGACCCGGATGGGGAAAAAGATCGTCGACAAAATCGGAAGCAGTGAGAACTTCGTAAAAGGATTTCATTCGGTCGGCGATTTTGATCCGAACAAACGGTATATCATGCATTTCCCCGACGAAGGCCTGGTCTGGAGCGTGGGCTCGGGCTACGGGGGAAACGCCCTGCTGGGCAAAAAATGCTTTTCGCTCAGGATCGCGTCCTGCCTCGGGCTGAAGCAGGGCTGGCTGGCCGAGCACATGGTGATCATCGGGATCGAAGACATCAAGGGCCATGTGATTTACGTGACGGCGGCCATGCCTTCGGCCTGCGGCAAAACCAACCTGGCCATGATGGAATCCGCCCTCCCCGAATACAAGGTCTATACGATCGGCGACGATATCGCCTGGATGAATATCGGCCCGGACGGCCGGCTTTATGCCATCAACCCGGAATCCGGATTTTTCGGGGTCGCCCCGGGGACTTCCCTGAAGACCAACCCGAACATGATCCGAACCCTGAAGGCTTCCAATTTTTACCCGACGATCTTTACCAACGTGGCTTTGGACCAGGACACCAATGAGCCTTGGTGGGAGGGGCTGGAAGGCCCTCCCAAGAATCTTTTGGATTGGCAGGGGAAACCCTGGGACAGCACGTCCGGCACAAAAGCCGCCCACCCGAATTCCCGGTTTACCGTATCCCTCTACAACTGCCCCACCCTGTCCAGGCAGTTCGATAATCCACAGGGAGTCCCGATTTCCGCCATCCTTCTCGGTGGCCGGCGCTCGAGGCTCATCCCTCTCGTGACGGAAGCCTTTGACTGGCCGCACGGCGTTTTCATGGGCGCGCGGACCGGATCAGAGACAACGGCGGCGGCGGCCGGCAAGGTCGGCGTTCTGCGCAGAGATCCATTCGCCATGCTTCCCTTCTGCGGCTACAACATGGGCGATTATTTCCGCCACTGGATCAACGTCGGACGGCTTCTCACCCGGCCCCCGAAAATCTATTCCGTCAACTGGTTCCGGGTGGACGAGAACGGGAAATTTATCTGGCCGGGCTTCGGCGACAATATACGGGTCATCAAGTGGATCGTGGACCGGGTCAGCGGCCGGGCGGAAGCCAGGGAAACGCCCCTAGGCTATGTGCCGGAGGTGAAGGATCTCAGCCTTCAAGGTCTGAATATTCCGAGGGGCAGGCTCGAGAAATTATTCGAGGTCCGACCCGGCGAGTGGCAGGAGGAGCTCAAGGACATCAAGAGCTTCCTGGACCAGTTCGGCCGTCATATTCCCTATGAGATCTCGGAGAACTACGCCAGCCTGACCGATCGATTAGGTCAGAACCGATAGCCAGCCTGCTTGGCCATTTTCCGGTAGTCTTCTCCCCAGATCTCGACCACCTTGCACATCTCATAGACCCTGGACCTCAGCCGAATCCCGATGCGGTCGACGAGCGTGTCGTCGCCTTTTTTGGTGAAATCGCTTTTTTTGAAATACGACTGCCGGGAGTCCTCTTCGTCACCGCTGTCCAAGTAGTTGGACGTGAAGATGGTCAATTTTTTATGGTTGTAGCGATGATTGATGATGTAGAAGATCGTTTCTTCCACCCAGGCCGAAGACCGCTTGGCGCCGAGCTCGTCCAGCACCAGGACTTCGTTCTTGAAGACAGGTGCCAGGATGTCCGATTCAGAGACAGTCGAGTCCGGTGTGTAGGTGCTCTGGATCTCCCGGATCAGCTCGCGGAAATCATAGAACGAGCAGGCCACCCCTTTTTTCTGGACGAGTTCGCGGATGATGGCCACGGCCAGGTGGGTCTTGCCGATTCCGCAAGGCCCGATGAAGAGAAGCCCGATGTCCTGGGCCGGATAGTTTTTTACAAATTGCCCGGAGATCTTCAGAGCGTCACGGTGGGAATCGTTGTGGGTTTCGAAATTATCGAACGAGCAGTTCTGGTACCGTCGCGGGATTCGGGCCTTGTCTAGGAGAATTTGGCCTTGCTGTTCAAGGAGGCAGGGGCATCTCTTAGCGACGGCCGCCGCGCCCGGGGATTCTTCCAGGACCCAACCCGTGCCGCGGCAGGCGGGACACTCTTCTTTGGCCATCAGTTCAAATATCCTCTGAGCTGCTGGAGCTTATGCGAGCGGGACAGCTTTCTCATCGCCTTTTGCTCGATTTGCCGGATCCTCTCCCGGGTCAGGTGGAGCCGGTCGCCAATCTCCTGCAGCGTCTGGGGCTGATCGTCATCCAGCCCGAACCTTAATTTTAGCACAAGAGCCTCTTTCTCATCCAACTCCCCCAGCATTTCCCGGAGCTCGTGTTCGATGGAATTCTTGATGATCTGGTACTCGACGGACGGGTTGATCTCATCGCTGATCTTTTCCTCCATCTCCATGTCGTCCTCGTTGAACCGGTCGCTCAGGGAGACTTCCCGCCCTTCGAGCATTTCCAGGTCTTCCACGTCTTCGACCGAGATCCCCATGCTCTTGGCGATCTCTTCCCGCGTCGGGTCTTTGCTCAGCTCGGCCTTGAGCTGGGCGGTTTTCCTTTTCTTCTGCAGGATCTGGTCGGAAAGTTTTTGGGGGATGTGATAAATACGGGAGGATTGGGTGAGAGCGTGGATGATCGCCTGCCGGATCCACCAGACCGCATACGAAATGAATTTCACGTTGCGGTGAGGATCGAATCGTTTGGCGGCTTCGATCAAGCCCAGGTTGCCTTCGTTGATCAGGTCGAGCAGGCTCAGTCCCATTCCCTGGTACTTCTTGACATAGGATACGACAAACCGCAGGTTGGCCTGAATGAGATTTTCCAGGGCTTCCTTGTCCCCCTGGTGAATGCGCTCACCGAGCTGTTTTTCCTCGTGCTCCGAATATCTGGGAAACTTGGAGATCTGTTCGAGGTAGAGACGGAGATTCCTGGATTCAAGGTAATCCTGATATTCCATTGATCTAGGGGTCTTTTTTTTCGACTTTGACGATCTTCCCGTGGGCGATCGGCACCAGGCTGTGCCTCCTGTTTTCGAACTCTTGCTCCCGTCCCGAATAAAATTCCTGCTTGATGTATACGAGAAATTCATTCACGCCGGCTTCCATCTGTTGCATCTTCTGCCGCATGTTCAGGACGACTTCCACGCCGGCCAGATTGACGCCCAGGTCCCGGATCAGGTTCAAGATCAGCTCGAGCTGTCTGAGGTCCTCGTCGGTATACAGGCGAGTGTTTCCCTCGCTCCGCGATGGCCTGAGGAGGCCTTCCCGCTCGTACAGCCGCAGCGTCTGGGGATGGATGTTATAACGCTTGGAGACGCTGCTGATATGAAAATAATTTTTGGCCTCGGTGGCCGCTTTTTTTCTTCGCATCTCAGTGGACTCCCATGTCGGTCCTGGGATTGTCGCCCGCGATTTTTTCCAGTTCCTTCATCAGCTCGCGGACCCTCTGATCGGAGAACGGCGGAGGGACGATCGTCACTTCAACGTATTCATCGCCTCGAACCTTCCGCCCCGGCAAGGGGACTCCCTTATCGCGGAGCCGGAACTTCTGCCCGGACTTTGTTCCCGGAGGGATTTTGATCATCGACGTTCCTTCGAGCGTCGGTACTTCGATCTTGGCCCCCAAAGTGGCTTCGGGCACAGTGACCGGGACTTTGACGAAGATATTCGAGCCTTCCCGTTTGAACAGAGGGTGGGCCATGACGTCGATGGTGATGTAGAGATCTCCCGGAGGGCCGCCGTTTTTCCCGACATTCCCTTTTTCGGGGATCCTGACCTTCGAGCCTGCATCCACGCCGCCGGGAATCCTGACATTGATTAATTCCGGTTTTTGGACGAGACCTTCGCCGCGGCAGTCCGGGCAGTTCGCTCCGGGCACGGCCCCGCCGCCGCCGCAGGTGGGGCAGGCCGCGGAAAATTTCATATACCCCCGCTGCATAAAAGCCCGGCCGCTCCCCCCGCAGGTGGGACAAGCCCTTTGCTTTCCGCTCGACGTCGATCCTGCACCCTGGCAACTCGCGCAGTTCGCCAACCTCGTCAGCCGGATTTTGGTCTGGACGCCGCGGATGGCGTCTTCGAAGCCGATCTTCATCGTGTAAATCAGATCCTCACCGCGCTCCGGCCGGACGCGGGCCTGCGGAGCGGCGGCGCCGCCGCTAAAAATGTTCTCAAAAAAATCGCGGAACGAGGAGGTGCCGAAATCCGAGAAGTTGAACCCGTCGAAGCCGGACCCGCCCGGACCCCGTTGGGCGCCGCCCGGAGGCACATCCCCGGCAAAACCGAACTGGTCGTACTGGCTTTTCTTCTTTGGATCGCTGAGGACGGAGTACGCCTCCTGGATCTCCTTGAACTTGGCTTCCGCCGATTTATCGCCGGGATTGAGGTCCGGATGATATTTTCGGGCCAGCTTGCGGTAGGCCTTTTTGATTTCAACCAGGCCGGCCTTGCGGTCGACGCCCAGAATCCGATAGTAATCTTTCTCCATCATCCTTTATCATACGCAGGAGACGGCCGGAAATAAAGCCTCAATTTTTCTTGTCTTCGTCGACGACTTCAGCGTCGATCACCTCGCCATCGTCGGCGCTTTTCGAGCTGCCGCCGGCCTGGCCTTGGGAATGGGGTTGGCCGGCGCTTTCCTGCGGACCTTGCTGCTGGCCGGCCTGCTGATACATCGTCTCGGTCATTTTATGCGAGGCGCGGGTAAGAGATTCAAGGGCTTTCTTGATCCGGTCCAGGTTTTCGCTCTCAACGGCTTTTTTGGTGTTTTCAATTTCTGCCCGGATCGTATCGGCTTCTTTGTCGGGAATGCGGTCCCTGTTCTCGCGGAGCAGTTTTTCCAGGCTGTAGACGAGCTGGTCGGCCTGATTCTTGGCATCGATGACTTCCCGTCTCTTCTTGTCTTCGGAAGAATGGGCATCCGCGTCCTTCACCATGCGGTCGATCTCTTTATCATCCAGGCCGCTGTGGCCGGTGATGGTGATCGCCTGCTGCTTGTCCGTCCCCGTATCCTTGGCGGAGACGTGAAGAATGCCGTTGGCATCGATGTCGAACGTCACTTCGATTTTGGGCACGCCGCGGGGTGCCGGCGGAAGCCCGTCGAGATGAAACCGGCCAAGGGTGCGATTATACGAAGCCATCTCGCGTTCACCCTGGAGGATGTGGATTTCAACGCTCGGCTGACTATCCGAAGCCGTGGAGAAGGTCTCCATCTTTTTGGTGGGGATCGTCGTGTTCCGGGCGATCATTTTGGTGAACACGCCACCCAGAGTTTCTATGCCCAAGGTTAAGGGCGTTACGTCGAGGAGGAGAATGTCTTTGACGTCCCCGGACAGCACCGCGCCCTGGATGCCGGCGCCGACCGCGACGACTTCGTCGGGGTTCACACCCTTGTGAGGCTCTTTGCCGAACAGCTCGCGAACGAGCTGCTGGACTCTCGGCATGCGGGTCTGCCCGCCGACGAGAACCACCTCATCGATATCGTCTTGCTTCAGGTTCGCGTCGGAGATGGCCTGCCGGCAGGGAACAACCGACTTCTGAATAATATCCTCGACCAACTGTTCCAGCTTGGCTCGCGTCATTTTCATCAACAGGTGCTTAGGCCCCGAGGCATCGGCCGTGATGAAGGGCAGGTTGATCACGGTCTCCATGGTTGTGGACAGCTCGATCTTGGCCTTCTCGGCCGCTTCTTTGAGACGCTGCAAGGCCATTTTATCCTTGGCCAGGTCGATCCCCGACTCCTTTTTGAACTCCGTGACAATCCAATCTTGGACAAGCTGGTCGATGTCGTCTCCGCCCAGGTGGGTGTCCCCGTTGGTCGATTTAACTTCGACGACGCCCTCGCCGACTTCGAGAATCGAAATATCGAACGTCCCTCCGCCGAAGTCGTAGACGGCAATCGTCTGGTCCTTTTTCTTGTCCATTCCATAGGCCAGGGCGGCGGCCGTCGGCTCGTTGATGATCCGGACGACTTCCAGGCCGGCGATCTTCCCGGCATCCTTGGTCGCCTTTCTCTGGCTGTCGTTGAAATAGGCGGGAACCGTGATCACCGCTTTTTCGACTTTTTCGCCAAGATAATCCTCGGCGGCTTTTTTCAGCTTCTGAAGGATCAGGGCCGAAATCTCTGGGGGAGAATATTTTTTGCCGAAGACTTCAATGCGGACATCGCCGTTGGACGCTTCGGTGACCTTGAACGGAACCTGGTTGATTTCGCTGGGAACCTCGCTATACCTGCGTCCCATGAATCGTTTTATAGAATAAACCGTGTTTTCCGGGTTCGTCACTCTTTGTCTTTTTGCGACTTGTCCGACCAATCGTTCGCCTTTCTGGGTAAAAGCGACGACGGATGGGGTCGTCCTGCCTCCTTCTTCATTGGTGATGACGACAGGATTATCTCCTTCCATGACGGCAACAACCGAATTTGTCGTTCCCAGGTCGATACCTATAGTTTTCGCCATTTTACTGTCCTCCTAATTTAGTGGACTATTAATATAAAATATGAGCATATATTTGTCAAGTATTTTTTAAATAATAAGTAATACTATCTATCTTTTTTATTTTGTATTATTTAGGTGCTATTGGAACTATTTTCTAGGCTGATAAATTATGCAACTCTGCCCTTCCAAGAAAGCCCAGAACAGAGCTTTTGAGTCCCTCTCATTAGCCATAACAAGTTCGACTTCGGTAAAGCTTTTCTTTTTCAAAGAAAGCCAGAGCGTTTTCAAGGGCAAATACGTATATCGTCGAAAAGCGGTGCCCACGTTTCTGAAAAAAAGAAAAAATTTCCTTGATTTCGGCCGGACCGAGACCCGAATCCGGTCCGGGAAAGTCAGGCTGTATATGGCGGGCATATCTTTGAGCTCCAAAACGCCTAAATCGACGTTTCCCTGTTCGTCTTTTCCCGGCACGATATTCTTCCTCTTGGGCGGGAACCAGGTGCTCTTTTTCATTAGCTTGAAGGCTTTGATGGAAACGGCCTTTCCCCAAAATTTGGCTTTCCCGAGCTCCCATTTTTTCAAGACGATCCCCCTCGCCTTCAAGAAAACCGCCTTTTCGTTAAAATCCATGATGAAATAAGAAGAAGGAGCCTTGGCCAATGCCGCCTCGGCATCCAGCAATTGGTACATTTCCGCGGCTTTCGTTTTTTCATCCGCGGCCGCCGGGATCGACAACAGCCATAAAAAAAGGGCCAAGGCGCCCGAGGCTTTTTTGAGCATGATCAATAGATATAAATCCTCGTCCCGCTGCCGGCTTTTTGGAAAATCGCTTCGAGATCGGCATCCCCGACCCGGATGCATCCGTGCGTCACATTCCGGCCCAAAAGCCGCGTATAGAGGGTTCCATGAATGAAGTAGCCGTTGCCAAAACCCAAAGCAAAGTCCCCCAGGGAGTCCTCATCGATCCGGTCGTTAAAATTCTTCGGGACCTTCTCCCCTTCCTCGATGAAAGCCCAGTCCGGTTTGATCCAGGTCGGGTCGACGAGCTTGGACTGGACCGCATATTCGCCGCGCGGCGTATCGAACACCCATTTCCGCGTCCCTCCCGGCTCTTCCAGGACCTCGCCTGAGCCGCAGGAGACGACGGCTTCACGGAGCATCTTCGTTCCCTCTTTAAGATAGAGCCTGTTTTCCGCGGTATCCACCAGGATCAACGTCCCTCGAGGCGAGAAGGTTTTAATCCGGCCGGCCAGCTGTCGATTTTTCGCCTGCAGATCTCTGAGATTTTTCTCGGCGATAAATTTTTCAAGCTCGTCCGGGATTTTCCGGGAATGCTGGAAAAGAACGATCGTGTACCCTGCAATCTCCAGACAGACCCAAACGATGGCCAGCCCGAGCAAGGCTGTTCGGTAGACTTTATTCTTGTTCATTTCTTCTCGAATGCTTTGATTTCGGCCAGGATGGAGTTTTCCACGGAAAGGGCACCGACGATCGTCACCGGCGTTCCTACTACAGCCAAACGGTAGACGTCGTCCATATCTCCGTCTTCCAGGCCGACGCATCCCTTGGTCAGGCTGTCCTTGCCTCCCCCATGGATTTCAATAGAACCGCCGATCCCGACTTGAAAGGGAACCTGGCCGTTCTTCTTAGCTAGGGCGAAGGCTTTTTTGTCTTCCTCATTCGGGTAGTTGATCAGCAGGGCTTTATAGAAAGGGCTGCTCGGGATTTTTTTAATGACCTGATATCTGCCCTCGGGCGTGGCTTCGTCGCCGGAATACAGCTTATCGGATAGCCCGAACCTCCCCAGGCCGATGTCATAGCTAGCAACGACATCGCCTTTTCTGTAGAGGATCAACTTGCGTTCGAGCTTATTGACGAGGATGGCAACGGCGGCCCTTTTCTGCGATTCGGCAATGGTTTCGTCGGCCCATCTCTTCCATTTCTCTAACTGATCTTTATCCAAATAGCGATCCAAAAGCGAGGCGATTGCCTCCTCGGCCTGTTTGACGTAAAGACGGCAGCCTTGAAGGATGTCGCCGACCGGTTCAAACTGTTCCTTCCCGATGAGCAGGTCCGCCTGGGTCAGCTTGATCTCAGCCTGAGACAGGTTTTTCCTGACCGCTCCGCTCTCGTTGAAATAGAGGGTCATATCTTTCAGCCGTTCGACCCGGCTTTTCAGTGAAAGAGACTGTTCTTCGAGGGCTTTCGATTTTATGGCTTTCTTATTTTGGATCGCTTGGAGAAGGTCGGTTCCCTTCTTCAGGAGGTCACGAAATTCTGATCGAATGGGATCGTAATTCCTGAACCAGCCGAATTTGGCCTTTTCCCTGGCCAGATTCTCTTTCGCTGTCTTCAGGCCGTCTTTGTAGAGGTCGTAATTCTCCGGGGAAAAAACAGAAGCGCCGGCCCTCCAGAGCGCTTGCTCTAAAGCTTCCGCGTCGGCGGCTTCTGAAGGGGCCGGTGGCGTTTTACAGGCATAAGATAAAAGAACCAGTCCGAGAAGTAAAACTCTACCCTTTCTCGTCCGTTTCTTCAAAACGACGATCTACCAGCAATAAAATTTGGACGCGACTTGCTACTTTTTCTTTTTTTCGATGGCGGCTTTGACCTGATCGGCCACGGCCACGGCCTTTTCCTTTACGGATTTGGCCTTGTCGGCGGCGCCCAGATAGTCTTTGGCATCAAGGGCCGTCTGGATTTCGGCAAAAGCTGTTTCAGCGCCGGCAAGATCGGCCTGGAGGGCTTCAATGTCCTTCTTGGTGCCCTTGCCCTTTGGGGCCTTCTCTAGAAGCGCCTTGGCTTCATCAATGGCCGTCTTGGCTTCGGTCTGGATGGCGATTGCGGCGTTCTTGGCCGCCTCGATCTTGCCCGGCAGAGCCGCTTTCAGGGCTTCTGCGTCGGTCTTCACCTTGGCCAGCATTTCCTTGGCCGTCCCGAATTTCTTAAAGAATTTTTTGTCCTGGACGGCGATCTCGTCCTGGGCCGCTTTCATGTCATCGCCGAGCGTCTTGAACTCAGCGGCAGCATATTTGTCGGCGCTCGCTTTGGCGATTTCGTCGATCACGGCCTGGGCCTCGTTGATCTGCTGGGTCGGCTGCTTGCAGGCGGCCAGAACCAGGGCGATCGCCAAGACCAAAACAAGGTTTTTTGTAAGACCTTTCATGATAAGAACCTCCTTTCAAAAGTCACTATCATGCTCGTTTTATTCACCTTGACCCTCATTCATTTTGCTGAAGTCGGGCTGTGCCCTCGGATTGCAAATGAATATCACAACGATAGAAAAAAGTCAATCGATCGAGGCCCTTTTTTACGAAACCGTTATCCGCTTATTTGTCCGGATCGATGATGAAATTCTCCCTCATCAGCATCTGGACCTGGTCACGGGCTTCTTTGATGATGGCCGCGGCGATTTTGAATCTTTCATCGGCCGGGATCTTTTTTCTGGCCACGCCCTGCTCGATGCCTTTGCTTCCGACGGCCACCGCTTCTCTCGGAAAGACTTCCCATTCATCCATAGTGGGAATTATGTAGTCTTCGCTGATGCCGTGGTCTTGGGCGACCTTGGCCAGCTCATTCGAGGCGGCGATGCACATTTCGTCCGTAATGGTCGTCGCCCGAACGTCCAGCGCTCCCCGGAAGATACCGGGAAAACCGAGAGAGTTGTTGACTTGGTTGGGAAAATCGGACCGTCCCGTGGCGACGATCTTGGCTCCGGCTTCCTTAGCCTCCCAGGGCCAGATTTCTGGGACGGGATTGGCGCAGGCAAACACGATGGCGTCCTTGGCCATGGTCTTGATCCACGGTTTTCTGAGGGTGCCGGGTCCGGGTGTTGAAACCGAAATAAGCACATCCGCTCCCTTGATGGCATCCGGAACGTCGCCCTTGACCTGCTTCTCGTTGGTCTTGAGGCAGAGATCCCATTTCTCTTTGTATTTGGCCTGGAGGATATCCCGGTCGCTCCTGTCTCTATGGAGGATGCCTTTGGAATCGACATTCAGCATGTTTCCCGGAGTCACGCCGGCAACCATCATCAACCGGGCGATGGCGACGCCGGAGGCGCCGGCGCCGACGATCGTCACTCTGACATCGCCGATTTTCTTACCGACGATTTTGAGGGCGTTGATGAGGCCGGCGACCGTGACACAGGCGGTTCCCTGTTGGTCGTCATGCCAGACGGGGATTTCGCATTCCTTGCGCAGCGTGTCCAGGATATGGAAACACTTGGGATGGGAGATATCTTCGAGATTTACGCCGCCGAAGGTGGGCTGGAGGGCTTTGACAATGGCGATGAATTTATCGGGATCCTTTTCATTCAAGCAGAGCGGGAAAGCATCGACCCCCCCAAGATATTTATAAAGCAGCCCCTTGCCCTCCATGACGGGAAGTCCCGCTTCCGGCCCGATGTCTCCCAATCCCAGAACTCTCGAACCATCCGAGATGACGGCCACGAAATTCCACTTGTTGGTGTATTCGTAGGCCTTTTCTCTGTCCTGGTGGATTTCCTTGCATACCGCCGCTACGCCCGGCGTGTACCAGATGGCGAAATCGTTGAAATCGCGGATCCGGCACTTGAGCGTGACGCCGATTTTTCCTTTGTAATAGGCATGAAGACGCATGGCATCTTTGGACGGTTGTTCGGCTTTGGCCAACAACTCCTCAACGGTAATTTCCTTCATTTATGAGACCTCCTTCAATTAAAAAAAGAAATTGTATTATAGTCCTTCAGGCATGAAAGTCAATCAACGCCCGCAGGCCGGAATTCGTATTTGGGACCGGCCTGGGCGACCTTTCCGAAAGCATGGACGGGATCATGGACGAAGGCCAAGGTCCAATCCTCTGCGAGCGCCCGCTCATAGACCTTCTTTTTCGTCTTCATCGTCTCCAGAGGATAGAGGTCATAGCTCATGACATAGGAAAGGCCGATGTGGGCCGCGCTTGGCACGAGATCGCCCAGATAGAACAGGACATTTCCCTGGGATGTGATTTTCACGCTCTGGTGGGCTGCCGTATGTCCCGGCGTCAGCATCACGTCCAGGCCATCCGTGATTTCCGTATTTCCTTTGACAAGAAGGAGTTGACCGGTTTTTTCAAGGGGCATGAAGTTCTCGGTGAGATAGCTCGCTCTATCCCGTGCGTTCGGATGCTGGGCATCGTTCCACTCCCCTTCCTGGATGACATACTTTGCCCTCGGAAAAGCGGGAACGATGGTCCTCCCTTCCTGTTCGACCGTATTTCCGCCGCAATGGTCGAAATGAAGATGGGTGTTGATGACGTAATCGATGTCTTCGGCCTTGAGGCCCAGGCTCTGAAGCGAAGGCTGCAGACCTGGGTTGAGCGAGATCTCGTAGATTTCGGAAAATTTCTTGGACGTCTTCGTCCCTAGGCCGGTCTCGACGAGGACCAGGGCTTTGCCCGTCCGGACCAGGAGAGACCTCAGGGCAAGCCGGATTCGATTCTTGGCATCGGCCGGCGCCTTTTTCTCCCACAGAACCTTGGGAACGACGCCGAACATGGCGCCTCCGTCCAAGGAGAAAAATCCATCACAGAGACCGTAGACTTGGAAATCCCCCAAAGCGAGTTTGTCGATCATCATTTCAGGAGTTTGTCGAGGTCGTAGATGAGGTCCTGCCGCGTCGACTGGGCCAGGTCGATTTTTCCCGTATCCATGCGAATGGCATCTTCGGGGCAGGCTTCTACACAAAACCCGCAGAAGCAGCAGCGGCTGAGGTCGATGATGAAGGTGGATGGATATTTCTGGATGTCCGGGTCGGGGTCTTCCGCGGCTTCGACATAGATGCATTCCGAGGGACAGACCGTGACGCACAGCATACAGGAAACGCATCTCGGCTTCAGGTCCTGTCGTTTCAACAGGCGCTGAAGGCTCCGATGCCTGGATGCCAGGGCTTTTTTCTGCTCGGGGTACTGGATGGTCACAGCACCTCTGCGCTTGGTCTTGATCCCGAAGAGTTTTAGAGTATGGAACCACATATTCACGACGAAGTGGCGGGCCGTGATCAGGCTCCCCTTGATCAACTCCCAAAAATATCCGAGTGATCTGATCATCTTATTTGATCACCATCAAGAGCAGGCCGGTCCCGACGATATTGACCAGGCTGAGCGGGACAAGCAGTTTCCAGCCCATGTCCATAAGCTGGTCATAGCGGAACCGGGGATACGTCCATCGAATCAGGATCTGAAGCCAGCAGAAGAAAAACACTTTGATGTTGAAGGCCAGGACTTGAAAGATAATGACCAGCCAGCGGGCCATCTGCCACTGCCCTCCCCAGGGAAATTGAAAGCCGTCGGCGCTCAGCCAGGGGACCTGCCAGCCGCCGAAAAACAAGGTCGTGAGCAGGGTCGAGACGATGATGATCTCCATGAAATCCGTCATCATGAACAGGCCCCACTTCAGCCCGCCGTATTCCGTGAAGAACCCGATGATCTCCGATTCGCCCTCGGGAAGGTCAAACGGGACCCGTTTCGTCTCGGCCAGAGCCGCGAACAGAAAAATGATGAATCCCAGCGGCTGAAGAAAGACTCCCCATTTCGGCAGGAAGCCGAACAACAGACCCCCTTGGGACTGGACGATCTCGGAGAGCTTCAGGCTGGGAAAGACCATGATCAAGCCGACGAGCGACAATCCCAAGGCCACCTCATAGGAGATGAGCTGGGCGGCTCCGCGGATGCCGCCGAGAAGAGAATACCTGTTATTGGACGCCCAACCGCTGAGGAGGATGCCGTAGATCCCCAGCGAGAGCATGGCTAGGACGAACAGCAGGCCGACATTGGCATCAAAGATCTGGAGGCTGATCGTGCGTCCGCCGACCATGATATCATTTCCAAAAGGCATGGCAGTAATGCAAATAGCGACAAAGAAAAAGGAAAGAAACGGGGCCAGAGTATGGAGAAACTTCTTGGAAAAGGCAGGGACAAAATCCTCCTTGAAGATCATCTTGATGGCGTCCGCGAACGGCTGGAAAAGGCCGAGGATGCGGATGCCGAAGATCGAAGCTCGGTTGGCCCCGACCCGATCCTGGATGACCGCGCTTTCTTTTCGTTCCAGCCAGGTCAGGTAGAGGGTCAGGACGAGAAACCAGACGAGCGCCAGGACAATTTTGATCAAAACAATCACGATATCCATGATGGCTCTTTATCGAAAAAAAGCAATCTCCTTACCCATTTCCTTGAGGATCACTTCCGGTTGAGTCAGCCGGCTGTAATACCCGGCGTTGATCCTTAATTCTTTAGCCAACTCGATCAGGACGGACCATTCCGGCCGGCTGTCTCCGCAGGGCGGGCAGACGGCTGAGAATTTTTGGACGAGTCCGTCCCGGTTGGTCAGGGAGCCGGTTTTTTCGAGGATCCCAGATGCCGGAAGGATAAAATCGACATAAGATTCGAGCCCGCTCCTATGGGATGAGACCAGCACTTTTGTCCGGATCTTGTCCAGATCGTTTTTCAAGCTCGACGGATCATGAAGGTCGGCGAGAAAGGGCCCGAAAATGATGAGAACATCGGTGTTCTTCGATAGGTCATCGAGATTGACAGGGTTCAATTCCAAACCCATTTCTTTGGCTGCCCGGGCGTTCGGCGTCCGCTCCGCCTGAAGGAGAAAGCCGTCTCCCGATCCAGGCCTGGGATCGGCAAAAAATATCTTTTTCAAGCCCAAGTCGTCCTTGAATATCTTTTTGAAAAGAAATAGCTCTTCATTCGTCATCCAGGTATTGGCGACGACCGCGATGTTCGAGGTATTTTTAGTGCGATGGCGCGGGCGCAGCTTTTCTGCGAGCAGGCTGAGGATTTTCTCCCAACTCATGATCGTATCCCGCCCCTCTTTTTTCCAGAGGATCTTGTCCCCTCGGTCCTTCTCCAAAGAAGGAAAGCCGTAGCGGCCGAAATCACAGATCCAACGGCCGTTGACCTCTAAGTTTTCACGCGCCCTGATCCTATAGATCTTGGCCGTTCCGGGAATTCGGGTAAAGCCCGGGTGATAATCCACATAAATGTTGCAGCCGCGGCTGCACAGGGGGCAAATCGATTCGCTCTGGGCCAGAAACCAGGTCCGTGTTTTGAACCGGAATTCCGTATCCGTGATGGCCCCGACGGGGCACAGGTCGACCAGATTTCCGGAGTAGTTGTTCTGGACCGGGGCGTCTTCATACGTCGATATTTCCGAATGGATCCCGCGCCGGAAGACACCCAACTCCTGGGTCTTCGTGATTTCCGAAAGGAACCGGACACAGCGCGTGCAGAGGATACAGCGTTCCCGATCCAGGATCAGTTTCTCAGCGATCTTGATTATTTTATCCCTTTTTTCCTTGGCTTCCTTGAAGGCGCCCTCGAACAGGCCGTATTCCTGGTAATAATCTTGGAGTTTGCATTCGCCGGCTTTGTCGCAGATGGGGCAATCCAGGGGATGGTCTGCCATCAGGAATTCGAGCACGCCGCGCCGGGCTTCCCGAACCCGCGGGCTCTGCGTCGAAATTTTCATGCCGTCCCGGACCGCCGTGGCACAGGCGAGCTCCAGCTTGGGCAAGCCTTCGATTTCGACCAGACAGATCCGGCAGCTTCCTTCCGGGACAAAGGCCGGATGGAAGCAGAGATGAGGGATGTGCAGGCCGGCTTGCTTGGCGGCCTGGAGGATCGTCGTCCCCTCCTCGACCTCGACCGGCCGATCATCAATGACAATCTTCATCCCAGCGCTTTCCATCATCCTGACCCGTCTTTCAGACAGGACTCCAATTCGTTCTTGAATTTCTGGGCGAGAGAAAGAACCGGCAGGGACGCTGCATCTCCCATCGGACAAAGGGTTTTTCCTTTGATGTTTGAAGCCAGCCGGACGAGCTCGTCCACATCGCCTTTCTCGCCATGGCCGGCGCTCATCCGCTTGATGATTTTGTGAATCCAGGACGTTCCGATGCGGCAGGGCGTGCACTGGCCGCAGGACTCATGGGCATAGAATTTGGCCACTTTTTTCAGGACGTCCAGGATCGGCGTAGCCTCGTCGATGACGATGACGGCGGCCGAACCCAGCATAGAGCCGACTCCAGCCAGAGAATCGAAATCCATCTTGATGTCGATTTCATCGGCCTTCAAGATCGGCGCCGACATGCCGCCGGGGATGACCGCCTTTAATTTTTTCCCAGGTTTCAGACCGCCGGCATGGGTATAGATGATTTCCCTCAGGCTGGTGCCGACCGGAAGCTCGTAGATGCCCGGACGAACGACCGGTCCGCTCACTCCGAAAATCCGAGTTCCGCCGTCCTTGGCCAATCCCTTGTCCAAGAACCATGGGGCCCCCTTTTGAATGATGGCCGGGATGTTGGCCAGTGTCTCGACGTTGTTGATCACGGTGGGACATTGAAAGAGCCCGACCGTAGCCGGGAAAGGCGGCTTGAGCCTGGGGTGGCCGCGCTTTCCTTCGAGTGATTCCAGAAGGGCCGTTTCTTCCCCGCAGATGTAGGCGCCGGCGCCGCGATGGACGAAGACGTCGAGGTCAAAGCCCGTCTCGAGAATACTCTTTCCCAAATAGCCTTTCTGGGCAGCTTGAGCCAGGGCCTGCTCCAAGCGCTGGGCGACCGCCTCATACTCGCCCCGGATGTAAACGTAGGCGGCATGAATGCCGACGCTGAAGGAGGCGATGATGATGCCCTCGATCAAGAGATGGGGATTGTGAGTGAGGATATATCGATCTTTGAATGTCCCGGGCTCTCCTTCATCGGCATTGACGCAGAGGTACTTGGGCTTGTCGCTCGTCTTCGGGACAAAACTCCATTTCATTCCAGCCGGGAAACCGGCTCCTCCCCTGCCCCGGAGGCCGGCCTTCTTGACTTCGTCCATAATCCCGTCCGGCGTCATCTCTTGGAGCGCCTTCGTCACGGCCCGGTAGCCCCCCCGTTCGAGGTAGGCCTCGATTTCATAAAGATTGGCCAGGCCGAAATGCTCCGTCAAGATTTTCTCGTCCACGTGTCTAGTCCAAGCCTTTGAGCAGGCCATCGATCTTTTCCGGGGTGAGATCGCCGTAGTAATCAAAATTGATCATCATGCAGGGGGCTTGCTCGCAGGCGCCCAGGCATTCCACTTCGGACAGGGTGAATCTTTGATCCGGCGTCGTCTCGCCGATTTTGATCCCCAGTCTCCTCTGGAGGTGATCGATCACCTTTTCACCCCCCATCAGGGAACAGGGCAGGTTGGAACAGACCTGGATATGGAATCGGCCAACCGGCTTTTGATGGTACATCGTATAAAAGGTCACAACCTCCCGGACCTTGATGGGCCTGATCTCGAGGAGGCCGGCCACCCACCGTTCTTCATCCGCCCCGATTGCGCCTGTTTCCCTCTGGATGAGATGCAGCACCGGCAGGATGGCCGCTTCCTTTTTCGGATAGCGGGCGACGACCTCGGCGATCTTCTTCTTCAACTCGGAGGAAAGGCCTGCGATCACCTGTCCAGCTCTCCTAAAATGATGTTCAGACTGCCGAAGGTCGGGATGACATCGGCCACATAGCGTCCCTTGATCAGCTCTTCCAGGGCGGCCAGGAGATGAAGACACGGCGCGCGGAGGTGGAGCCGGTAGGGTTTGTCGCTTCCGTCGGAAACGATATAGTAGCCCAGTTCGCCGTTGCCGCCCTCCACGGAAAAATAAGCTTCGCCCTTGGGCGGCCGGATGCCGTGGCCTTTCATGAAGAATTTGAAATGGCTGATCAAGCCTTCGATGGTCGTGTAGGTATCCTCTTTGGGAGGAATGACGCAGCCGCCTTCGGCCGTTAGGATATCCTTGTTGACCTCCTTCTCGGCGCCCTCCAGGTTCGGAGAGATGCGGATCTTTTCTTTGGGCTTTTGGCTTCGGCCGGCCTGGATGGCCTCGGCCGGATCGATCTCTCCGGCCGCGAGAGGTCGAGAGGATTTTGGAAGCCGCTCCAGGCACTGCTCGACGATGCGCAGGCTCTGTTCCATTTCCTTCATCCGGACCATGTAGCGGTCGTAGTTGTCCCCCCGTTCGCCCGTCGGGATGTCGAATTTCAAGCGGTCATAGACAAGATAGGGAAACGCCCTGCGGACATCATAGGCAATGCCCGTGGACCGCAGAGCCGGCCCCGTCCATCCCCAGTCGAGGGCATTTTCCGGGGTCATGACGCCGATATCCCGCGTCCTGTTCAAGAAAATCTTGTTCTTGTCCAGAAGGCCGTGGACATCTTTGAGCACTTTCCGCGTTTCCAGGATCGCCTTTTGGACGGACGACCGATAGTCCGGATGGAGATCGGCCCGGACGCCTCCGACGCGGATGTAGGAGGTCGTCATCCGGGCGCCGGTGGTGGCTTCGATGACATCCCAAAGGAACTCACGGGCTTTCATCTTATACAAAAAGACCGTGAACGCCCCGCACTCCATGGCCATGGCGGCCAGGCAGGTCAGATGGTCTGAGATACGGGACAGCTCGCTCATGAGGACGCGAATGTACTGGGCCCGCTCGGGCACTTCCAGTCCGAGC
>JAPKZH010000256.1 GCA_026393905.1 Candidatus Aminicenantota bacterium | reverse complement strand
GGGCGCGGCGCCTGCCCTTCCGATCATCAAGGCCTTGAAGCAGGCGGGGAACAGGGTCGTGGCGATCATAGCGGCCAAGGCGGCCGATATGCTGATTCTCGAGGAGGAGACGAGCCGGGCCGCCGATGAGCTCTATATATCCACGGACGACGGTTCGAAAGGCCAGAAGTGCTTCGCCTGCGACATGGTCAAGATCCTGGCGGATCAGGGACATCATTTCGATATCGTCTATGCCATCGGCCCGACCCTCATGATGCGGACGGTGGCCGGCGTAACAAAGCTCTTGAACATCAAGACGATCGTGAGCCTGAATCCGATCATGGTCGACGGCATGGGCATGTGCGGGGCCTGCCGGGTGAACGTGGGAGGGAAGACCAAATTTGCCTGCGTGGACGGCCCGGAGTTCGATGCCCATCAAGTCGATTTCCATGAACTGCAGGAACGCCAGGCCGCTTTTCTCAAAGAGGAGAGGCTGGCCGTCGAACACTGGCAGGCGCAGATGTGCGGGCGCCATGAGCAAAGCTGAACATCGGCATGCAGCAGTCTGAGCTTTTTCCGCCCATCAAGGGCCATATCGGGACGGATGAATCCGGCAAGGGGGATTATTTCGGGCCTCTCGTGATCGCCGGGGTTTTCCTGGAAGATGCCCAGCAGGGCGTTCTCAAAGAGCTGGGGGTCAAGGATAGCAAGAGCCTTTCCGACAACAGGTCGCGGGACCTGGCGGAGATCATCAAGAGAGGCTACCCGCATTCCGTGGTCAGTATCGGGCCGGAAAAATATAACGAGCTCTACGATAAGCTCAGGAATCTGAATCGGATCCTGGCCTGGGGCCATGCCAGGGTCATCGAAAATATCCTGGCCGAGGTTCCCTCCTCCCAGGCCATCACCGACCAGTTCGGCGACCGCCTCTTCGTCATCAGCGCCCTGATGAAGAAGGGCCGACAGATCGAGCTCATCCAAAGGCCGAAAGCCGAAGCAGACCTGGCCGTAGCGGCGGCCTCGATCCTGGCCCGGGCGGAGTTCCTCAAGCGGCTGTATTTTTTGTCGCAAGACTGGGGGCTCGTCCTGCCCAAGGGGTCTTCGCCGCCGGCTGAGGAGGCCGGGCTGAAACTGGTCAAGCTCCATGGGATCGAATCCTTGGCCAAGGTGGCCAAAACCCACTTCAAGCTCACGGAAAGAATTCAAAAGCTGGTTTAAGCGATGATCGTCCTGCTCAAGATCGCCGCCATCGTTTTTGTCCTCCTGTTTCTGATCAAGATCAAATGGGACCTGGGTTTGGTGCTGTTCCTCGATTCGGTTCTGACCGCGGTTCTGTTCGGCCTGGCTGCGAAAACGTTCTTGACAAATGTCCTGGGGGCCCTTGTCGCCGGCGAGACGCTGAGCCTCATCGGAATCCTAGTCCTTGTCCTTTACCTGGGCTATTTTCTCCAGGCCGGCGGGCATTTCCGGCAGATGGTCGATGCTTTGAAAAACTTGGTGGGCGACCCGCGCCTGATCTTGGCCATCCCCTCGGCCTTTATCGGCCTGCTGCCGATGATGGCCGGGGCCATGATGGGGGCTCCGATCGTCGAAGAAGCAGCCCGGCGGTGGAATCTTTCGGCGGCCTGGAAGACGTTTTTTAACTACTGGTTCCGGCATATTTGGGAGTACAGCTGGCCGATGTATATCAATTTGATCCTGGCCGCGGCCATTTTTCAGACTCCCATCAAAAAGATCTGCCTGCATCAGTTCCCTTTCACGGTCATTGCGGCGGCCGCCGGGCTCGTCGTTCTTTTTAAGCATGTGCCCTTTCTTCCCAGGGAGAACAACAACGGAAAGAGCTGGAAAGATTACTTCAACGTCTTCTTCAGCATCTGGCCGATTTTCCTGACCATCCTCCTGATTTTTGTCTTCAGGCTCAACATGCTGCCGGCCCTCGGCCTATCCAGCCTATTGACCCAGGTTTTTTCCAAGATGAGGCTCAAGGAGCGCCTGGACGTAATCGCCAAGAGCGTCTCGCTCAAGATCGTCCTTCTGACGGCTTCGCTCATGGTCTTTAAAAGGATATTGGAGGTGTCCGGAGCCTTGGATTCCGTGGTCCAGATCTTCCCGCCCCAGGGGCTTTCGGCCTATGTCCTGCTCTTTGCCGCGCCCTTTTTTGTCGGGCTCCTCACGGGCGTCAACCAAGCCTTCGTCGCCATCGCCTTCCCGCTCCTCGTCCCGATCGTCGGCAAGGGCCATCCCGACATGGTCCTGATGATGTTCGCCTATGTCAGCGGATTTGTCGGCATCCTTTTGTCGCCGGCCCATCTCTGCCTGGCCCTGACCGCCGATTATTTCAAGGCCGAGCTTCGCGACGTCTACAAGATCCTCATCTGGCCGGTCGTCGTCGTCTTCTCCTCGGCGCTGCTGGTGCTCATTGTCTTCCGCATTTTATGAGAGGGAAGAAGATATGGACAAAAACAAGACTCACAGGCTCTATTATGAAGATCCCTATCGGGTGGAATTCGAGGCCGAAATCGTCGAGCGCCTCGTCTCTGAAAACAAGCCCGCCCTGGTCCTTGACCAAACCTGTTTTTATCCGGAGTCCGGAGGGCAGCCATCGGACCAGGGGACGATCGAGGGCGTCGTCGTCATAAAGATCGTCGAAGAGGGGGAGAAGATCATCCATGTCCTGGAGAGAGAGGTGCCCGCTCAGCGGATCAAGGGAAAGATCGACTGGACGGCCCGCTTTGACCACATGCAGCAGCATTCGGGCCAACACATTTTGTCCCAGGCTTTTTATGAGATCCTGAAAGGGGAGACTCTGTCATTTCACCTCGGCGCCGGGAGTTCGACGGTGGAAATAGGCATCGTCAAGATCGGTGAGGAGGAGTTGGGCCGCGTCGAGAAACGGGCCAACGCGATCATCTTCGAGGACCGGGCGATCAAGACGACTTCCATCGATCAGGAAAAGATCGGCGAAATCCCGCTGCGCAAGCCGCCCAAGAAAGAAGGCCTGATCCGTGTCGTCGAAGTGGACGGCTTTGATTATTCGGCCTGCGGCGGAACCCACTGCCGGAGGACGGGCGAGATCGGGCTGATCAAGATCACGAAGTGGGAGCGAATCCGGAACAACCTCCGCTTCGAGTTCGTCTGCGGCTGGAGGGCGCTGGCCGACTACGGCCTGAAGAACGGGATCGTCCGGCAGCTCACCGGCAGGTTCAGCGTGAAGGAAGGAGACGTCCTGGCATCCCTAGGCAAGCTGTCCGAGGATCTCAAGGCTTCGAGAAAACTGGCCAAGAAGAGCGAAGAAAAACTGGCCGTGTTTGAAGCTCAGGAATTCATGACCAAGGCAGAGGGGAAGATCATCAAGGAGGTCTTCGCGGAAAAAACTCCGGACAGCGCCAAGTTCCTGGCTCTCACCATCGTCAAGCAGGGAGATTTCATCGTCCTCTTTGCTGCCAAATCCGAAGCCCGGAGCCACCTGATCTTGGCCGCATCGGAAAACCTCAAGATCGACATGCGCCGGCTCGTGCCGATCATTTCCCCGGATATCAACGGCAAAGGGGGAGGAAGCCCCGTTTTTGTCGAGATCGCCGGCGACCCGGGGGCGGATCTATCTGCGGCTTTGGCGAAAGCCCAGGCTTTCATAAAAAATTGGGTTTGTTGAATGTTGAGAGCTTGACCCCGGATCTTACTCGTAGCGGAGGGAGACGATCGGGTCGAACTTGGCCGCCTTTTGGGCGGGAAAGATCCCGAAAAACAGGCCGACCGAGATCGAAACGAACAGGCCTAGAAACACCGACCAGAGACTCACCGTGGCCGGCAGGGGAGTCGCCGCCTTGACCAGGAAGGCTACGGCGAAGCCGAGCAGCGTCCCCAGGATCCCGCCGATTCCGGTCAAGAACATGGATTCGATCAGGAACTGCTTCATGATATCGGTGGCGCGGGCGCCGAGGGCTTTGCGGATGCCGATCTCCCGCGTCCGTTCCTTGGCCGAGACGAGCATGATGTTCATGACGCCGATACCGCCCACGAGCAGCCCGATGGACGAGATGACGATCATGACTATGTAGGCCGCACCCGTAATTTGATTGTAAAGGTCAAGGATCGTGTCCTGAGTGAAGATGGCGAAGTCGTTGGGCTTGCCGTAGCCGACCTTTCTCCGGATCCGGAGGACGCTCGTGATCTGCTCGATCGTCTCCTGGATCGTGCCGGCCTGGCGGGGGATGGCCCCGATGCCGAGACTGGAGGGATCATAAGGATAATATTTCATCAAGGTCTTGATCGGGATGATGACGAAGTTGTCGCGGCTCTGGCCAAAGATCTCTCCTCTCTTTTGAAAAACTCCGATGACCGTAAATTGTTCCGGCCCCATCCGGATGTCCTTGCCGAGCGGGCTGATATGGGGGAAGAGGATGTCGGCGAGTTCAAACCCGAGAATGCAGACACGGCTGTTATGGTTGATCTCGTATTCCGTGAAGAACCGGCCCCCTTTGAGCAGTTGGATGGCATAGACAATGGGATATTTCTCATTGACTCCGAGGATAAAGGAACTGTCGCTTTTGTTATTTTGATACTTGATCTCGATAGTGCCGAACACGCTCGGATTGAGGCTGACGGCGACAGCTTTGACCAGAGAGGCTTCCCGCTCGATGGCCATGGCGTCGTCGTAGGTCAGGTCTTTTCGCTTCCGCTCTTCCTCGGTCAGCTCGCGCATCTGAATGGGCTCGTATTTCTGGACCAGGATGAGGTCCGAGCCGGCGGATTCGAGTTCTTGGATGAACGACTTGTTCAGTCCCTGAATGATCGAGACCATGCCGATGACGGTCATGACGCCGATCATGATCCCAAGGAGCGTCAGGAAGGAGCGGAGCTTATGCGTTCTTAGGGAGTCGAAAGCCATCCCGAAAATCTCTTTGAGGATGCCGTGCCTGACAATCATTGCTCTGACCTCAGGGCATCGACGGGGTCGAGCTTGGCCGCCTTGTTGGCTGGATAGATGCCGAAGAATAGGCCGAGCGATGTGGACATGACGATGGCTAAAACGATGGAAAAGGGATCGACGCTAGAGGGAAACGGGGTCACCGCAGAGATGATCTTGGCCAGGGCAAGGCCGAGGACGATGCCGATGACGCCGCCCAGGCCGGAGATGGCCGATGACTCGATCAGGAACTGGAAGAGGATGTCCCGGCGCCGGGCGCCGACGGCCATCCGGACGCCGATCTCTTTGGTCCGCTCGCTCACCGAGACGAGCATGATGTTCATGACCACGATCCCTCCGACCAGAAGGGCGATGGAGGAGATCCCGATCATGGCGAAGTAAATGCCCGCGGTGGCCGTCTTGTAGAACTGAATGAATGTCTCCGAGGTCCGGAACGAGAAGTCGTCCTGCTTTTGGAAGGAGAGCTTCCGGGCAGACCTCAGGATCGTCCGGACTTCCTCCTGAGCCCTGGCCATCATCTCTTGGGATGAGGTGTGGATGTTGATGGTCAGGCTGCGCCTTGAGCCGTAGATTTTTAGGAATGTCGTGATGGGAATGCGGACATATCCGTCCTGGCTGAAGCCGAGGACCTTGCCCAGTTTTTTGCCGATGCCGATGATGAGAAAATTCTGATTTCCCACCTTCATCCACTTGCCCAGGGGATCGAGATAGGGGAAGAGCTTTTCGGCGATCTCCGCGCCGATGACGCAGACATACCGGGAATGGTCTTCGTCCTCTTTTTGAATGTGGCGCCCGCGCTCGAGCTCGAGGACCGAGCCGATCCTATGGTCGAGATAAGTCACGCCCCGGACCTCGGCATTCTTGACTTCTTTGTTGCTATACTTGACCGTTCGGCCCGTGCCGGCGGTGGCGCCGATGAGATCGCAGGTCTGGCACTTGTCGCGGAGAAGAACCATCTCGTCGAGCGTCAGGTCTTTCCGTTTCATCTGCTCCTTGAAGTTCTTGAGTGATGCGCCGAACATGGAGAATTTTGACACGGAAAAGTCATTGGCGCCGTAGAACGACATCTTGGTGTAGACATAATTGTTCAGGCCCTGGATGATGGACACGACCGTGATGATGGTCAGGACGCCGATGATGATGCCCAATAGGGTCAGGAATGTCCGCAGCTTGTTGGACCAGAGGGAGGCCGCGGCCATTCCGATCGATTCGCCGATGTTGATTTTGGCCATGTTCCGAACTCAGTATTTTACACTATGATATACGGATAAGAGAAGAACTAGTTTTCTTTCCCACCCGCTTCCGTTTGTGTGATTTTCTGGCAGTGCTGGTATTGCCCCCTGGCCCCTGGGGAACCAGTCCCGTCGGTTCCCCCCGTCGAAAAGTCGACGGGTCCCTCCTCCGCTATGGGGCTTCGGGGGCAATACCGGCACTGCCAGAAAATCACATCTTTGCTTCCTTTTCTTGACAAGAGGAGAGGAAGTGAACACAATGAAGGTGCCTTCAGGATGTCCATCTCTGACGGCGGAGGAGGAAGAGCGATGCCGATCAAAAAGTCATCCCCGCCTTCCGGAATGCCCGTTGCCTGCACGTATTTTGCCTATCCCGGCCAGGATCATACACGAGCCACCCTGGAGATAGCGGCGAAAAGAGTCGAAGAGCTCAGCATCCGCCACATTCTCGTGGCGTCTACGTCGGGCAAGACGGGCGCCCTGGCCGTTCAATATTTCCAGGGGAAAAACTTGGTTGTCGTCACCCACTCCACCGGATTTGCCCGGCCGGATTACCAGGAGCTTGATCCGGAGTACCGGAAGGCTATTGAACAGGCGGGGGCTAAGATTCTGACCTGCCAGCATGCCTTCGGCGGAGTCGGCCGGGCCGTCCGCAAAAAGCTGGCCACCTACGAGCTGGAAGAGATCATCGCCTATACCCTGCGCATCTTTGGGGAGGGGCTGAAGGTGGCCGTGGAAATTTCCCTCATGGCCGCCGACGCGGGGCTCGTCCCGACCGGCCAGGCCTGCATCTCCATCGGGGGGACCGACCAGGGCGCCGATACGGCCGTCCTTCTCCGGCCGGCGAACTCCCAAACATTTTTCGACCTCAGGATTATGGAGATCCTGGCCAAGCCTCGACTAATCTAAAGGGGAAAGAATTCCCCCAAAGGAGTATTCCATGAAAAAAATTGCCATTCTCGTGCTTGCTCTGATTTTTTTGGCTGGGCTTTCTTCGAACGCATATCCCCAGGCCGGGATCTATTTCGGCGGCTACGGCGGCACCTCTGCCCAAACGCCCAGTTTTAAAGACGTCCAATTCGACACGAACACGACATTCCTCTATGGCCTTCGAGCCGGCGTCCGGTTCATGATGTTCGGGGCCGAGCTGAGCTATTTCACGGCCGGCCATAACATCGAAATGCAGGATTATCTTCTTTTCAACTGGGACGGCCTCGAAAATGACTACAGCTACATCGGCCTCAACCTCAAGATGTTTTTTCCCTTGGCCATCCTGTATCCGTACATCACGGCCGGCTACGGCTATTACACGGCGGATATTCACAGTATCGACAAAGCCAACGATGGAGGATACAACCTCGGGGCCGGGCTGGAGATTATGTTGGGGAGGAAATTTTCCCTCCTGGCTGAAGGAAAGTATCATCATGTGGCCGTTGATATTAGAGAGCTGCATATCGGGCTGGGGAATTTCACCCTGACCGCCGGCCTGAACATCTATTTTTGAATGCAGATCCGGCTCAATAAATTTTTAGCCCAACGGGGGATCGCATCGCGCCGGAAGGCTGATGAACTGATCGCCCAGGGTCGCGTCTCGGTCAACGACCAGCTCGTGGAAAACCTAGGGGTGAAGATCGATGAGGTCAAAGACCGGGTCGCCGTGGACGGGAAAAAAGTCCAGACCGGGCGGACGTTTGTCTATTACATGCTGAACAAGCCTACAGGCTACCTGGTGACGCTCTCCGATCCTTTCCAGAGACCGACGATCCGGAAATTGATCCCGAAATTCGAAAAGGGTGTCTTTCCCGTGGGCAGGCTGGACCAGGACAGCGAAGGTCTGCTCCTTTTGACCAATGACGGAGAGTTGGCTTTTCGTCTGACCCATCCCCGATACGACGTCAAGAAAAAGTACCTGGTCCGGATCGCCGGAGAAGTCGAGTCCTCGGAGATTTCCAGGCTCGAGAAGGGCATTTTTTTGGAAGGCCGAAAAACGGCGCCGGCCAAGATCGTCGCCCAGGAGCAGACCCCTCACAAAAGCGCCCTCCTGATCGAAGTCAATGAGGGAAGAAAGCGCGAAGT
>JAPKZH010000568.1 GCA_026393905.1 Candidatus Aminicenantota bacterium | reverse complement strand
CGCCCAGCCGCTTGAGGACCCACGGCCCGTCCGAGGTGCAGTGGATGCCCTGCATGGCGGCGATCACGCCGAACTGCCAGAAGCGAGGGATATCGGAGAGGCTGAGGTGCTGGGCATGCTCGATCCGCCACCGCGTGTCTTTTTTGTCCGGATGGGCCTTGAAAGCTTCCTCGTAGATGTTCAGCGTCTCGCGGTTGGCCCTGTCGCCGATGGCGTGGACGCAGAGCTGGAAACCGTTCTCGACCGCGATCCTGGCCGTCTCTTTCAACTCCTCGATGGAATCCGTGTTGAGCCCGGTGCTTGTCGGCAGGTCTTCGTAAGGCTCGAGCAGCCAGGCGCCGTGGGGGCCGAGGGCGCCGTCGATCAGGCGCTTGATGGACCGCACGGAAAGATGGTTGTTCCCGTAGCCGTCAAGCTTGAATTCGGCCGCCTTCTCCTGGAGCCGCTTGTTGCCCTCGCTGAGCATGACGTAGAGGCGGACGCCGAGCTTGCCTTGATCAATGACCTTCTTATAAAGCTCGATAGTTCCCCACCCCGTGCCCGCGTCATGGACGCTCGTCAGGCCTTTGGACAGGCATTCCTGGTTGGCCAGCTCTACAACCTTCAGCCTTTCGGCTTCCCTCTCCTCCGCGGAGCGGGCGTTTGCGGCCTTATACATAGCGCCGCGGAGCAGCCCTTGGGCGGTCTCGAGGAAGGCGCCTATGGGCCTTCCCTTGGCGTCTTTGATGATCTCGCCGCCGGGGGGATTCGGTGTCTTGGCAGTAATTTTGGCCATCTCCATGGCCTTGGCATTGGCCAGGCTGGAATGTCCGCTGGCGTGGGTCAGGACAACGGGGTTGTCGGGTGAGACCTTGCTCAGCCCATCATGAACCGGAAGCCCGTTAACGTTGGGCTCGGGCGTCTTGTCCCATTTCTCCTGGTGCCAGCCGCGTCCGGTGATCAAGTCGCCGGGCTTGGCCTTTTTCGCGGCTTCGGCGACCAGGCCCACGATGTCGTCCCAACTTTTCGCCTTAGTCAGATCAAGCGAGAGCTTCGACTGGCCGATGCCCGTGAAGTGGAGATGGGCATCGATAAGGCCGGGCGTCGCCAGGCGGCCTTGGAGATCGATGACCTCCGTCGAGGGGCCGATATATTTTTTGATCTCCTTGGCCGCGCCGACCGCCGCAATCGTACCTCCGCGAACGGCCATGGCTTCCGCTTCGGGCTTGGCTTCATCCATGGTTACGATCTTCCCGTTCGTGATGACAAGGTCCGCCGGCTCCGGCTTTTTGGCGCATCCGTCGGCGAGCAAGACGATCCCGATGACAAAAACGAGGAGAAGAATGCGATAAGAAAATGTTTTTCGAATCATGTGGTCGAGCCTCCTTTTCTCTTTTTTATATGAGTTTGGCCGCTTTTGCAATAGGCGCGGCCCGCGGAGGCGAATCGACGCCGGAGCTCGAGGCCCGGGCCCGCCCGCCCACCAAGAAAAACGCCGCGCGCGTTGTCTAATCATTGGAGGTGTTTTTTCGCCTCTCGGAAGGAGCCGGCATGAAGAAACGATATCTTTTCTTTTTGATCCTCTCGGTCTTGCCCCTGGCGAGCTGCGGCACGCTGGATATCAAGAGCCAATGGCGCGACACGGCGATCGCGATCGACGGAAGGAGCGACGATTGGCAAGGGCGGCTGTGGTCCGTGGAGGACACGAGCCTTGCGGTCGGCGTTCTCAACGACGAGACGTCCCTCTACCTCTGCGTAACGGCGGAGGATGCACGCGCAGCCGGCCAGGTGCTGCGCCAAGGCCTCATTGTCTGGTTTGACCCTAGAGGAGGCAAGGACAAGGTCCTGGGGATTCATTATCCCCTGCAAAGGGGCTGGCAGGATTTCAACGTTCCCTCGAAGGGAGAAACGGGCAATCAGGAAGCCCGGCGGCAGGCGCTTCAGGAAATCCGCAACGAGCTCGAGATCCTCGGGCCGGGACGTGACGAGAAAGTGCGTCTCCGTCTGGACGAGGCGAAAGGAATCGAGGCCGCCTTTCAAACGCGCGGCCGGTTCGTCTATGAACTGAAGGTGCCCTTGGCGAAGGGCGATGGAACGCCCTATGCCGTCGACATTGCGGAAGGGAAAATCGTCGGTGTAGGCTTCGACTCGCCGCGGCTTGACTTCATCATGCCCGGACGCGGCATGGGCGGCCGGAATCCCGGCGGCATCGGCCCCGGGATGCCGGGGCGGTATCCCGGCCGGGCCGGCATGGGCCGGGGAATGCGTAACGCCGAGCCGATCAAGCTCTGGATGAAGGTCCAACTAGCCGCTCAAGGCAATGGCCTGCGGGTCTCAAACTAGGGGACGCGATACCGCGCTCCGATTTTAGAATGGGGCATTAACGGCGTTTCCTCACCTGCCCGCCGGACATATTGCCGGGCCCGAGAATTTCCCTTAAAATGCAGACATGAGGAAAATCCGGCGCCCGGCTTTCTTGAATATCGGGCCGACGGAACGAATGTCCTTCTTTGGCGTTCCTGAAAATCAATGAAAATGAAAATCGATCAAGAGGCTTTTGATCCCGAAAGGTTGGCGAGAAAGCTCGGCCAGGACAAGCCGGGACTCCAAGCCCAGCTGAAAATGGTGCCCGAGCCGAGGCCCGGCCAGAAAGTTTATACCGAGGTCGAGGAGACCTGCTTGAAAGCCGGGGTCATGCTTCTGCTCTATCGTCGCCAGGGCTTATGGCATATGGTGCTCATCCGCAGGCCCAGCACCATGCTCTATCATAAAGACCAAATCGGATTTCCGGGAGGTCAGCTGGAACAGGGAGAAAATTTTGAGCAGGCGGCGCTCCGCGAGACCTGGGAGGAATTGGGTGTTTATCCGGATCAGATACAAATTATCGGCAGCCTGACACCTTTATATATTCCGCCGAGCAACTTCTGTATCTATCCGGTCGTCGCCGCGGCGAGCGGGCCGCTCTCTTTCAAGCCGCATCCGGAAGAAGTCGCTGAGGTCATCGAAGTGCCGCTCAGCCACCTCCTGGATCCTGATCATGTCCGCCGGGAAACCTGGAGGATCGACGGCCGGCCGGTCGAGGTGCCGTTCTACGCTTTCGAGCATCATAAAATCTGGGGTGCGACGGCCATGGTTCTGGCAGAATTCCAGGAAATCTTCGAATCCCTATAAATATTGGGGTCAAACCTACTCATTACGCATAATTCCTGCCTGATGTTGCGTAACGAGTAGGTTTGACCCCGTCTCCCTCGGCCCTTGGAATCCAATTTTGGGTTCCCCCTCCAAATTGACTTTTGTCAGCAAGATTGATTAAATTATCAAATTCGCAAGAAAGGAGATTATTTTCATGAAACAATGGACTTTATTTTTTGCCGCCGCAATTTTATTGCTGAGTTTTTGCGCTAAAAAGGAGGCGCCGCCGCCCGTCCGGCAGGACGTCAATCCCTTCTTCTCCGCCTGGACCACGCCGTTCGAGACGCCCCCGTTCGACCGGATCAAGGAGGCGCACTATC
>JAPKZH010000481.1 GCA_026393905.1 Candidatus Aminicenantota bacterium | reverse complement strand
GGCAGGCTCGAGCTTCGCAGCCTTGTCTTTTATTTGCGGCCGGCCGGCGTCGGCCTCGGGCGCGGGGGAAGGCCGCGGCTGTCGAATCCCCGGCGTCTTTTTCCGGGCCCGCTTTTTCTTGGACATCGACTACCAATAAAGCTCAAGCACGTCTTTTTCCTTTATTTTCAATAGGCTGGAAAAAGATGGGCTCTCTTTGTTCATTTACTTCTTGATGGCGTTGATGATGTCTTTGGCCAGGGCGGCGCGTTCTCCCTCCGGCTCCAGGCTCAGAAATTTTTCGAGCTTGCTGATGGCGTTGGCGTTGTCCGCCTTGTTGAGAAAGACATATCCCAATTTCAGGTAAGGATCGGGCCAGTCCGGCTTGATCTGGGCGGCCAGGTCGAAGTAGTGGAGGGCGTCGTCGAACTTCCCGTTCTTAAAATAAATTTCTCCGACATTGTAGGCCAGGATCTCATCATTGGGCGAATTGTCGACCGACTGCTTGAAGAAGTCCTGGGCTTCCTGGAGCTTGTTCTGCTTCAGGTAGCAATTGCCGATGCCGGCCTGGGCTTTGGCGGTCATTTCCTTGCCCATGGCCTGGTCGGTCTTGGCCCGCTCGATGATCTTGTTGTAGAGCTCCATGGCTTTTTCGATCTCGCCTTTTTCCTGGTAGCAATCGGCGATGCTCAGGGAGACCTGGTAGGCGGTGGGGTTCTTCTCCATGAACTGCTGGTAGGAGGCGATGGCCTCGTCATACTTCTTCTCTTTGAACAACTGGTTGGCTTTCTCCAGGAAGACAAATGTCGTCTCGTCCTGGATGATGCCGCCTCCGCCTGTGGACGTCTTCTGGAGCCTGACCGTCACTTTCGGGTTGACGGACAACTGGCTGACGTAGAGAGGTTTGCCGACGGGGAGAAATCCCTTGACGGCCGCCGTCATGTTCCAGTTTCCGGTGCCCAGGCCGAGGAACGCCCATTCGCCTTTCTTGTTGGTGGTGGTCTCGTGTTTCAAGTTTTCATCCGCAGAGAAAACGATCATCACCTTGACCCCCTCGATGGGCTTATCCTCCGTATCGACCACGACGCCCCCGATCCTGCCGACGCCTCGTCCGGCCTGTGAGTAGGCCAAGCCAGAGGCTGATAAGCCGAGGATAAGGATAAATACTAGGTTTTTCATGAGATGAGCCTTCATTTTGACCTCCGAAAATATGAAAGCAAATTGTGTGCCAATATTGTCCCAAGATATCATAAATAGCGCGGCAATCTCAAGCCTTTCGCCAGGCAGGCGATAAAAAAGGGGATCCCTCGCCCGGCTCGGAATGAGCTTTCAGCTCAGTTTGATCCTTTTAAAGGCCTTGCTTCCATCGGTCGTATTTTTCAGGGTCAGGTTGAGGAGCGCGTATTCCGGCTTCAAATCGACGGGGATTTCGATGACATAATCTTCCTTGATAATCTTTTCCAGCTGCTCTTCGGTGAAGGACAGGGCGTAGGATTTTTGTTCCGCCCAGAGTCTTTTCTCCGAGGAGCTGAGCATTTCGATGGTGGCTTCAAGGCTGGTCAGGAGATTCTGTCCCTCGGATTTCAGCCAGATTTTTTTTAAAGGAACGGATACGCGGACCAGGGCTTTGCCGTCGGCCTGCCTTTGAAGTTCCAGCTTGCAGTCCAGGGCGCCTTTTTCCGTCAAGATGGCGGGCTTCAAGTACATCTGGACGGACATGATCTCGGCCAGCTGGATGGCGCTCTGCGGGTCGAGCTTGTAGTCGCCGTTCCAGGCTTCGTCGACGAAGACGATCGGGAAATAGCCGTAGTACCAGATCTCGGTCGGCTGGCCGTAGAAGGTAATCCCCCGCGGGTAGGTTTCCCGGTTCCACGGCGGGCCGAGCAGGATGTAGATCCTTCCCCTGTCCTGGAGCCATCCCGGCGAGCCCTCGGTAAAAAGGTGATTAGCCTCGTCGATCCTTTTGAAATACTCGTCCTTGAATTCGTTGACGTCGGTATCCGGGGTCGGGTCGCGTTTTTTCCAGAATTCTTCGGTAAAGGGTTTCCGTTCGGCCAAGGGAAGATTGAGAAACGTCTTCCGCTCCTGCTTGGTGATGACATAGCGGACCTTGGATAGAAAATCACGGCTGTCCGGGTCCAGGCTTCTCTCCAGCTTGTAGGAAGCGCAGGAGGCCAGCCACAAGGCGGACAGGGGCAGCAGGAGGAAGACCGCTTTTTTCATTTTTTTTCTTTGAGGGATTTGACCTGGGCTTTGATTTTCTCCTGGTTGGGGTTGAGCTCGAGAGATTTTTCCCAGGCGAACAGCGCCTCGGCCGAGTTGCCCAGCTGATAATAACATTCGCCGACGGCATTCAAAATGAAAATGTTCGTGCCGAAATGTGACAGATAGTCTTTATAGAGGGCGGCGGCTTCGGCAAGCTGCCCGATAGCCTGCAGAGACTGCCCTGCGATTTGGAGGAAATCGTATCGCGTCTCGCCCTCGAGGAAAGGAGTGGCGGTCTGGATGACGCCCTTGTAGTCTTTCATCTCGTAGAGGACGCGGCAGAAGTCGAGGGCGAACGGAGGATAGCTGGGTTTTGTCCGGTGGGCAATTTCGATCAAAGCCTTGGCTTTCCCGAGATCCTGTTTGTTTAAATATTGATTGCCCAGGATGTTGGGGAAAGAGGGGTCGTCCGAAGTCGGCTGCGGTGTCGACAGGATCCACGGCCTGGGCAGACTGGCCCTCGGCGTGACATAGAAGGGGACCTCTGTGGCCATGATTTCCTGCCTGGCCGGGCTGAGGAGGGCGACCTTGATCTTGTAGTTCGCCGGCGAATAATTGGCCAGTAAAAATTCCTCGAAAAAATTAGTCTGACTCGGATACTCCTTGAGGCCCTTGGTCAGGGATTGGATTTTTTCAGCCTCTTTGAGGATGGTGTATTCCAGAACTCCGCCGTCCCTGACGTTGGCCGGAAGGCCGTGGAGCTGGAAGAACAAATAGAGGGTTTCGTCCCTCTGGAAGTCATTGCGCGGCGTGGGGAAGAATTGAACGTTCCCCAGAAGGAACGGCTTGTTCATGCCTTTGAATTTGGATTCGCGGTCTATTTTAAAGGCAAGGACCGGCGCGCTCATGGACAGCTGGGTCGGCTCGGGGATCAAGAGGTCCGCCTCGACGGACGTAAACTGCTTGGAGACGATGTTCTTGAGGAGCAGGTTGAATTTATACCGGCCGGGAATGAGAGGGAACAAGTCCTGATAGCTGAAGAGCTTGGATTTAATTTTGGCAAATTGCTCGTCGATCAGCTCGATCGGGACGTTCCGGTTGAACTGATAGATCATTTGGCCCTGGGGGTCGGTGACGCTGCCGTTGATTTCGAAGGTCGTGCGATAGCGGCCCTGGATTTCTTCAAGCGTCAGCCGCTCCGGCGTGAGCTCCACGCTGAAATGGACGAAGGCGTTCCCCTTCGGGTCCTGGAAGACCTTGATCAAAGATTCGTTGTCGATCCAGTTGGCGGTATAATCCACCTCGATCACGCCCTTGTACTTCAGGAGCTTTTCGGCATAGGCGTCTTTCACCTTCTCGTAGGGCGCCGCCGGGATTTTCTGATTGAGGAGGATCTCGGAAGAGAGGGATGGCGTCAGGGAATATCGCGTCTCTCCTTGGACAAGGGATAGCGAGAGATCGGCCAGGCTGGGCTCGATGTCGAACAGCTGGTTATAGGCATCCACGTAGTTGGCCTGATCGCCCTTGTAGTGGATCAGGAGATACTGGGGACCGTATCGGATCGGAGAATAGAGGATGTATTCTCCCGTCCCTTCCCGTTTGAAGTAGACAACGCTGAAGGCGTTGGGGAGTCCGAATTCGGCCATCCCGTCGTAAAACCAGACGATCATCGGAAAGACTTCGGGCAGGTTCTCGAATTTCTCGATTTGTTTCGGCTCTCCCAGGATAATATAGATCTTCCCCATATCGGTCCGCCAGCCGGGCCCCGGCGAGTCTTTTCCGAACCATTGATTGGAGTACTGGATCCTCCGGTAATGCTCTTTTTTGAAGGCGTTCTCGGGTGAAGTCGGGTTCGGGTTTCTGGCTTTCCAAAAAGCGTCGATGAAGATCTCCCGCTCCCTGTCGGACTCGAGCTGGAGAAAAACATCGCGTTCCTTGGCCGTGATGATATAGACGACCTCTTCCTGCAGCCATTTTTGGTATACGGGGGGCAGGTCCTTGGGCGATTTTTTCTTCTGGGCGGGCAGGAATAGGACCAGGAACACGAGCAGGCCGACGAGGATGAGGACAGTCGCTTTTCTCATCGTATTATTATATGCCAGAGTGTCCTTTTGGGTCAAACTCCCCCGGAGCGGTTCATCCAGAGATTTTGATGACATGGCCAGCCTCCTTAAAGAAATCAGGCGATGCTTTCGGGGGCCAATCGACCCGCTCGATAGACAAAGCCCCCGACCAATTTTCCTGGCGACTTATAGAACCTTCAAGGGGCTGGATTTCGTTGCAGGGTGCGTGTTAAAACAGCGAGAGCTGGCCTCCCGCGGCGGCCTGGTCCTCTTCCTCTTCGAAGAGGCTGATGACGCCGTAGAAGCCGTCGTGGCCGGGCAGGATCTTGACCAGATTTTTTCTCATGCGGTCGATGCCGCGGCCGACCTTTTCCGGAGGGATACGGCGCAGCTCGGAGGTGGGGACCTCGGCCAAGATCTTTTGCTCATTCCCGAATTCGTGGATGAAGCGGAAATAGAGGTCCCAGACGCTCTGGCAATCGGGAGTCTTTTGGCAGGCCTGGGCGATGATTTCATTCAGAGGGATCAGGTTCTTGTAGGGGATTCGCAGACCGCGATCCCTGACCTCTTCCCGGTCCGCCAGCTCTTCGATGCGGTGCATGACGCCGATGGTGAGCCTTTTTCCGCATTTCGGACAGAGGTCCCGATGGGCGATCGATTCCCGAGGGGAGAGGAGAACGCCGCATTTGCGGTGGCCGTCATAGTGGTATTTGCCCTCCTCCGGGAAGAATTCGATCGTGTGGAGGAATTTCGCGGGATCCTTGCTCCGGATGGCCTCGACCAGGCCTTTGTAGCTGTACTCGGTATCGAAGGCGTTGGCCTCCCGGCCGATCTTGGAGGGGGAATGGGCGTCCGAGTTCGAGACGAGGGCGTATCTGTCGAGGGCTGAGAGCCGCCAGTTCATCGGCGGGTCCGAGGAGAGGCCGGTCTCCAGGGCGAAAATAAACGGCGTCATTTCTTCAAAACACTCCTCGATGGCGTCAAAGCCGGAGTTGGCCCCGAAGAGAGAAAACCAGGGCGTCCAGATATGGGCAGGGATGACCACGCACCTCGGACAGAGATCGGCCACCATCTTGACGAAAGCCTTGGCATCCATGCCCAGGATCGGCCGGCCGTCCGACCTCAGATTGCCGCCCAATTGGGCCAGCCGGCTGTTGATCTTTTCCACGGATTCGAAATCGGGAGCCAGAAGGAGAAGGTGGACTTTCCGGACCTTGCCTTTCTTGGAATAAATGAAGCTGATCTCGGTGGACAGGATGAACGAGACATCGCTTGGCGAAAAGGCGACGGCCCGGAGATATTCGTTTTCGGGCCTCTGGGGATTTTTCAAGTGAAAAAGGCCGTTGCCCGCCGGCTCGAGTTTTTGCTTCGTCAGAAAAAACCACTCAGGATGGGTGAAGTCGGCCGTGGCCAGAAGCGATATCCCCTTGATTTTCGCCCACCAGGCCATCGTGTCAAAGGTCATGTCCCGGGACGTGGCGCGTGAAAACTTGGAATGGAGGTGAAGGTCGGCGATGAATTTCATTGTGGCGGAGGTTCAAGTTTATGGAATCTTCAACGGGATTGCAAGAGAAATGTCGCGGAAAAAGAGGGATGGCTTTCCTGCCGATCCCTTTGCGGCAGGATCGGTTTCCGGGCGTGAAGAAAAAATCTCAATCCAGGCAAAATTCCGTGATCATGGAAGGATCTTCAGATATGTGATTTCAAGAAGGCATCTGCATCGCCCCCCGGCCCCCTGGGGAACCAGTCCCGTCGGACACTCTTGGAAGGAAACCCTTTGGCGGGGTTTCCTTCCAACGCTCGCTTCGCTCCCTGCCATCCTTCCTTGGAGCATCTGGCGATGAATTCATGGGAGGATGCTCCTTGGAGGGGTGTCCGGGGCCCCCCTCCGCTATGGGGCCTCAGGGGCGATGCCAATGCCTTCTTGAAATCACACAAACGGAGATGCTTACCGTGACGATCAAGAGCTTTTTTTTTACAGGTTTCGGTGCTACAATGATTTTTCGATGGCTCCGAAATAGCTATCATTGGCACGGAATATGCATTCTCGATAGACGAGGAGGTCCGGAATGAAAAAAGTCGCCCTTATCATATCGTTGGCCTTGGTTGTATGCGTTTTTTTGTCCTCCCAGGACTACAAGGGCAAAGGCAGGATTTTTGGGGCTGTCTTTGACGAGGCCGGAAAGCCCCTCGAGGGAGTGAAGGTCAAGCTGGTTTACGCGAAATCCAACGAGGGCTTCGAAGTCAAGACCGACAACGAGGGAAAATGGACCGGCGCCTGGCTCCGGGGCGGCAGCTGGAACATCGATTTCGAAAAAATCGGCTTCGAGACCAAAAAAATCGTCTTCGAAGTCAGCGAGAACGAAAAAAAGCCGGAGATCAAGATCAATTTGAAGAAGGCCGCCGGGCTTGTCCTCAGCGACGAGCTCAAAACGAAGCTGACCCAGGCCAATCAGATGTTCGAGCAGAAAAACTATCAGGCTGCACTCGAAGCCTACAAAGACCTTTTAGAGAAATTCCCCGAGGCCTATATCCTTTGGAAAAACGTGGGCCATTGTTATTTCGCCCAGGAGCAGTATGACCAGGCGGAGGAATCCTATAAAAAAATCCTGGAGAAGAATGCCGACGACAGCGATGCCATCCTCCTCGTCGGGAACTGCTATTCCAACCGCGGTCAGACCGACAAGGCCATGGAATGGTACAACAAAATCCAGTTCGACAAGATCACGGACCCCATCGTCCTTTATAATATCGGGAACAATTATTACAAACTTTCCAAGTTCGAAGAGGCCCTCAAGTATTACCAAAGATCCGTGGAATTCCAGAAGGACTTTCTGGACGGCCTGTATCAGCTCGGCCTGGCCTACACGACCCTGCAGAAAAACCAGGAGGCGATCGCCACCTTCGAGACGTTCCTGAAATACGACTCGACGTCGGACAAGGCCACCCAGGTCCGGACTTTTCTGGATTATCTAAAGAAAAAATAAGAGGTGCATACGGCGATGAATCCGTCCGGGATGGGCGCTGCATGAGTCGCAGAGCGGGCGGGCAGCACACCCTGCTCCCCGTGTTTCATAGCCCGTGCGGTCATAAAGGAGGGATATGACCCATAAAACCGTCAAAACGCTTCTCGTCATGAGCATGGCGATGTTTTTGGCCGGCTGCGCCTCCACGGAGAAAATCGCCCTGGACCCGGAGAGTCGCGATTTTTACGAAACGGCACGGCTGGTGATGACCGAGGCCGAGAGAGACATATTCAATCATCTGCCGGACGCCGAGTCGCGCCGGGAGTTCGTCACGGATTTCTGGGCCAAACGGGACCCGGATCCGGACACGGAAAACAACGAATTCAAGGAGGAATTCGAGAGGCGCCTGGACTATGCCAACAAACACTTCAGGGAAGGAAAAAAGGGGTGGAACACGGACAGGGGGCGGATTTATGTCTATCTCGGCTCTCCCGAAAAAACCGAGGAGATTTTCCCCCAGCCGACAGCCGACTTCCGGGGCTCCGTGATCGACTGGATCTATTATCGATATGACCTGGGGATCGAGTTCACGGATGAAAGGGGAATCGGCACTTTTACGATCGCCGAGATTGCCGGCGACCTTTTAGGAGCGATTGAGGCGGCTAAGCTCGGCGCCATTTATCGGGACGATGGAAGCGACTCGAAAAAATTCGTGAACTTTGACCTAGCCTATGAAAAGGAGAAACGACAATTCGTCCTGTCTCTTCCCATCAAGCGGCTGAATCTCAGAGATGAACAGGGGCTCCTCAAGGCCGAGTTTGAGTTTGAGTTTGAGTTTTTTATTTATCGGCCGGGAGCCGCCGATAAGCAAATCTTCAAGGAATCCCGGAGCTTCGCCGGCCGGCCGGAGGATCTCGAAAAAACGAAAACTATCTCCTTTTCCTTCCCTTATAACCTCGGCCCCGGGAAAAATTATGTCGATGTGATCGTGACCGGCAAGGACATCGGCAAGACACGCAAAATATTTTTGGTCAGAAATTAACGCCTGCCGGCTGTTCCAAAGAAGAACTAAAACCAGAATGATGTCCTGAAGCTCATCGTCGAAGCGGAAAAGACGCTCAAATCAAGGGATGTCTTCCCGCAGGTGCCAATTCTTCAGTGCTGAGAAGACGGCGGCGGAACGACGTTAGAAACCTTTGCGGGAGAAAGAGCGTTCCGGATTCCCGAAGAAAACCCTGGTCTTATTTGACGGTGAAGTCGAAGTTTTTCGTGCAGCTGTTTCCGGAGATCTTGTCCGTAATCTTCAGATTCAGAGTGTAGTTGCCTGCCCCCAAGTCTCTGGTTTCCGTCCGTTCTTTGTCTCCGTCCTTGATGATGAGCGTCTGTTTCATCGGCAGCGGGTGGCTGACCAGAGGATTGTCGTAGTTGGCGGGCTGAAAGCGGATGGCGGGTTCCTTGCCTTTTGTCACCTCGTACTGGACTTCGATGTTCCACGTCGGCCGTTCATTCGGCTGTTTCGGGTCGATCGACTGAGCGCCGATGACATAGTAGAAAACATCCAGGAGCTCCCCCACGCCGATAGTGTTGTCAAGGTTGGGCGTGATCTGGCGGACGGAATACATGAAACAGCCCTTGTGCAGCGAAGCGACGGTCTCGGGCGTGCTCAGGTCTTTTTGGTCTTTGGATAGGAAGATGGGCGTTATATCCAGCTCTTTGGAGAGGTTTTTCACGTCGGGAAGGGTGAATTCAAAATACTGGGTTCCGATCTTTTTCAGGTCGAGCGAGGTCATGGCCATGGCCAACAGGTAATTGCCGGGAAACAGGGCGTAGCCGACGCTGTAGACGTCCTCTTTGTTCGGGTCATAGCCCTCGCTGTCTGCTTCCACGCTGGCCGGAATATAGACCTCTTTGACGATCTGGGTGGGCAGGTTGTTTTCCATCTTTCGGAACTGGAGGAAGACGTTGAAGCCGGCTTTGAGCTTGGCCGTCGCGGGCGCGGCGGCAGCGTCGACGGCCGGTATCTGAGAAGCCACAGCGGGCGCGTAGCCGAGGTCCCCATTTTTTATTTTCAAGAAGAAGACTTCGTAAAACGCGGTCTGGGCCGGAAGAAATGTCGTCCGGAAAATATTAAAAGGAATATCCTGACGGCCCTGGCGGGATGTGAGCCCCTCGTCGAGAATGGCCTTGATCTCCTTGGGGATAAAAACTCTTTGACTCGCCTGGGGCTTGGCTTCCTGTTTGTCTTTTTGGGCGGCCAAGCCGGGAGCCAAAACGATGCTGAAGATCAATCCTGCAACGAGAACCGGAACGATTAATTTTCGTGTGTTCATAGATCCTCCTCTATTTGAAGCACATAAAATTTCACATCTTAAACTCTAAATGTTCTCCGTAAAGATACTTTACTTGGCGCTGCTCCCCGCGCTGCATTCAACCGGATCTCAAAATGAACCAAATAATATATCAAAAATGATTTTTTTTCGCAACTCAATTTCGCTGCCCGGCCGCTCCACATTTCTGCGAAATCCAAGATTTCAGAAAATCCTCAATTTGCGTGATAAATCTTGCCTGCCCCCCTTGGAGGAATCAAAAAGGTCGCTGATATTTCCTGACGGCCGCCTGATGTTCCTTCAATGTCCGGCTGAAGATATGGCTTCCGTCGTTCCTGGATACGAAGTAGAAATAGTCATCGGAGGCCGGATAGAGGGCCGCCCGGAGCGATTCTCTTCCTGGGTTGCAGATGGGGCCGGGGGGGAGACCGGGATAAAGATAGGTGTTGTGGGGATTGTCCAGCTTGAGGTCTTTGGTGTGAAGCCG
>JAPKZH010000574.1 GCA_026393905.1 Candidatus Aminicenantota bacterium | reverse complement strand
TCCGGATGAAGGCGGCGACAAACATGGCCCCGATATAAGCCGGCAGAGTGAAGCCGAGAGAAGTGAAGAGTTGGCTCAGCCAGTGCCCGGCCCACATGGCGACGAGGAGCACGACGAAATTTTTGAGTAGAATGAAAGCTTCCTGGTCTTCATCGACGGGTGCCGTCGATGGAGGCTCGGGCAACTTTTCTTCGACAATTTCTGTAGCGGATTCAAATTCAAGCTTCCGCCCCCCTGTGCGCGGCTTTTTCAACCGGTGCCGCTCGATGAGGAACGTGCCGACGGGGCCGCCGATCAGCCCTCCGGATGTGATCCCGAACATCGCGGCTGCCACGGCGATCGTGGCGGCGCCGGAAACTCCGGCCTTTTCAAAGAGAGGGGCAAAAGCCAGCCCGGTTGCCGGGCCTCCGGTCAGCGTGACGGAACCGCTCAGGACTCCGAAAAGAGGATGAAGCTTGAAAGGCACGGCGATCAGGATGCCGAGGACGTTCTGAAGGATCGCGAATATCGTGGAGGCCAGAAAAAATTTAACGACCATGGGTCCGCCGATTTTTAAAAGCGAGAAGCTGGCTCCAAAGCCGATCGTCGTGAAAAAGGCGATCATCATGGGGTCCCGGAGCGTGATGTCGAATTCAAACAGCGTCACCCCCGATTGGCGGGCCACGAGCGTGGCCACGGCGATGAGCAGGCCCCCAATCACCGGGGCGGGGATGTTATAGCGAGCGAGAGGCGGGACCAGCCGCCGGATCCAATAGCCGATAAAAAGCACGATCCCGGAAAATGCCAGGGTGTGGACGAAATTCAGCTTAAGCACAGGACCTCTTGCCGGCCGGATGAAAATCCATGTTTATGCCCTGAGAAGTTGACGATTATAGCATAACGAGGAACCCCGGCAAATCATTTCATATGGCCGGCAAGCATCTCGATTTCCGTAGTAAAGACTTAGATGGGTGGCACGGATGCTGCCCCGCGACGCCCGAAGCGCCTGAGTGGTGGGCAAGAAGAAGCATGATAAAAGATTTTCAATTAGCAATATTAAACCCCCTACCCCCTTGACCAATCAAGGGGGGCTCTAAAAGGTCGAAGGGCGTTAGGGGCACGTCCGTGACAGGACCCATTTGGGCTTTCACGGAAATCGAGATGCGTCCGATTTGACTTTCCCTTCGCATTTGGGCTATTGAATAGAAAATGTCTGATTATCTGCGACATTCGAATTTCGGAAAAAGGAGGACCCCTTGAGATTCAAAAAACAGCATGCGATGGGCATTCTTCTGGCCGTTTTGCTCATCCTGTTCGGCGCATCCGTTTTCAGCGGGCCGCAGGAGAAAAAGTGCGAAACGTGCCCGCCCGTGGATTTGTCCAGGGAGGCCTGCACAGTCATCCTGGTCGGCAAGGACGCCTCGGTGGACGGCTCGGTCATGACCACCCACACCTGCGATTGCGGCTTGTGCGACTGGACCTTCCGCTATATCCCGGCCGCCGACCATAAGCCGGAAGACAAGCGCAAGATCTACCACATCGACCAGTTCGGGACCATTCCCCCCAGCACCGGGCTGAAGTGGGATAGAGTCCAGGACAATTTCGCGGGTCTCGAAATTCCCGAGGTTCCCCATACGTACGGATACATTCACGGTGCGTTCGGCTACATGAACGATCTTCAGGTGTCCATCGGCGAGTCCACGATCGGCTGCCAGAAAAAGATGGAAAACCAGACGCCGACGCCCAAGTTCGACATCACCATGCTGACACTGCTCGCCATGGAACGGGCCAAGACCGCCCGCGAAGCTATTAAAATCATGGGCGAGCTGGGAGAAAAATACGGCTACGGGTTTACCGATACGGGAGAAATGTTGGCCGTGGCCGACCCGAAAGAAGTCTGGCTGTTCGAAATCATGCCCGTCGGCCCGCTGTGGACGCCGCAGAGCGGAAAGCCCGGCGCCGTTTGGTGCGCCCAGAGAGTCCCGGACGATCACGTCAGCGTTTGCCCCAACGAATCCCGCATCGGCGAGATCGACCTGAACAACAAAGATTATTTCATGGCCTCGCCCAACGTCATTTCCTTCGCCGTCGAGCAGAAGCTCTTCGATGCCAAGAGCGGCAAGCCCTTCAACTGGAAGCGGGCCTACTCGCCGAACGAGGTCAGCGCCGCCGGCACCAACGGCAACCGCGTCCGGCTGTGGCGTTTCTTCAGCATCGTCGCTCCCTCCAAGAATTTTAGCCCCGAGACTCCCAACATGGACCTCCCGTTCTCTGTCAAGGCCGACAAGAAATACTCCGTCTACGACATCATGCAAATGACCCGCGATAAATGCGAAGGCACGATTTTCGACCCGGCCCGAGGCCTCCAGGGCGGACCGTTTGCCAACCCCAATTTCCTGCCCTACGGCTTCAAGCTCGAGGGCAAGCAGTACAACACATCCCGCATCATCAGCGTCAACCGGGCCGAGTACGTCACGGTCACCCAGGCCCGCAGCTGGCTGCCCAACCCCATCGGCGGGATCGTCTGGCTGGCCTTCGGCGCCCAGGACACATCCTGCTTTATGCCCTTTTACGCAGGCATCACCGAGATCCCGAGGTCCTTCGAGATCGGAGATCACTGGGAATTCAGCAGGGAATCGGCGCGCTGGGCGTTCGATTATGTCGATTTTCACACCCAGGTGGTCTATTCGCTGGGCATCCAGGACGTTAGGGAAGCTCAGAAGGAGTGGGAAAAATCGGCGGTAGACAGGACGTCTCAGATCGATAAATACGCTTCCGCGCTCTACCAGGAGGACCCGGCCCAGGCCCGGCAGTATCTGACCGAATACTGCATCAACAATGCCAACCTGGTCATCAACGCCTGGTGGGAATTGGGCAATCAGATGCTGGTCAAGTACAACCATCTCTGGATTTATGATGCCAAAACGAGAAAGCGCAACGCCCTGCCCTTCCCGGACTGGTACCTTAAAGCCCTGGTGGAATACAACAAGCTCAAGCCCCAAGAAGAGAAAAAATAGAGACGGCTCGAAGACCGCGAACGCTCAGAAGTTTCGGTTGAACCGGAACATTTAAGATAAAAAGAGCGGCCTGACCCGGCCCATCTTTCTCATGATTAATAAAAACCTGTTCGGCTGGTGGCGGGAGGCTGATTCCCGCGCCCGCCGCGCCCTGATCGCCGCCTCTCTGGGCTGGATGCTCGATTCGTTCGACATCATGATGTACTCCCTTGTCCTCCGTTACCTGATGGAAGACCTGGGGATGAGCAAAACGACGGCCGGTTTCATGGGCTCCCTCACACTGCTCGCTTCGGCCGCTGGAGGCATAATCTTCGGCCTGATCGCCGACCGATTCGGACGGACGCGCGCGCTGCGAGGCAGCATCCTGATCTACTCGGTGTTTACGGCCGCCTGCGGTTTCGCCAGGACTGTTCCCATGCTGGCCGTCTTCAGGATCTGTCTTGGTTTAGGTATGGGCGGCGAATGGGCCAGCGGCGCGGCGCTCGTGTCGGAAACCTGGCCGGCCGAGCACCGGGGAAAAGCCCTGGGCTTTATGCAAAGCTCTTGGGCTGTCGGCTACGCCGCCGCCGCGCTTGTCACGGGGCTCGTTCTGCCTTTGTGGGGCTGGCGGGCGGTCTTTTTCGTCGGCGTGCTTCCGGCGCTGCTGACCTTTTGGGTTCGGGCGAAGGTCGAAGAGCCGGAGATCTGGCAAAAGCAAAAAAGCTTGACGGCCGCGACAGAAAAAACAAAGGTTCCGGCCGTAATCCGGGGAAAGCTCCTGGGAATCACAGCGGCCGTGACAATCATGAACGCCTTCACGATGTTCGCCTGGTGGGGCTTCAACCTCTGGATTCCCGGGTATTTATCCCTTGGCCAGAGCCAGGGGGGGCTCGGGCTCAGCGCCCGGAACATGTCGGCCCTGG
>JAPKZH010000257.1 GCA_026393905.1 Candidatus Aminicenantota bacterium | reverse complement strand
CGCCAAACTCGTGGGCTTTTCCCCGGCTGACCCGGACGCCATCTCCATCTGGGACACCTTGGATTTCGAGAAACAGTTCACAACCTTCTTCCTGGCGTTCACGGTCTTCCTGGGGATCATCGGCTCGTTCACGCTCCTCGTAGGCGGCGTCGGCGTCGCCTCGATTATGAGGGTTGTCGTGGACGAGCGGACGCGCGAGATCGGCGTCAAGCTGGCCGTGGGTGCGCGACGCCGGACGATCCTATGGCAGTTCTTCAGCGAATCGCTGGTGATCATGCTCCTTGGCGGACTCGTCGGGTTCGGGCTCTCTGCCGGCGTGCTCCGGGCGACCAAAGCCTTCCCCGCGGGCGGGTTCACCGACTTCGTCGGCATTCCCGTCCTCAACCCTCTCGTCATCATCTCCACGGTCCTGATCCTGCTCGTCATCGGCGTCGTTGCCGGGATGATCCCGGCCCGGACGGCCGCTTCGACCGACCCGATCGAGGCGCTGAGGAAATAGAATGAACCTGACCCTGCCCCGTTTTTTCTGGAGCGAGTACCGCAAGCGCCGGAAGAAGGCCTCGCTCATCACCTTCGCGCTCTTCTGGGGAACGCTCTCGATTCTCCTCCTCATGGCTCATCACCTTCGCGCTCTTCTGGGGAACGCTCTCGATTCTCCTCCTCATGGCCTTCGGCCAGGGCATGACCATCCAGTTCAAGGTCGCGTTTTCCGGCCTCGGCGAGACGCTGATCATGGTCTACGGCGGCCAGACCTCGCTTCCGTTCGAGGGTCTGCCGAAGGGGCGTCCGATCTCCCTCTATCCGGAGGACGTCGACTACCTCAAGGAAAGGATCCCGGAGATCCTGCGCATCGCCCCGGAATCGTACAATTACCTGCAGGTGTCGGCCAACGGCAAGGAGATCAACCGCACCGTCCACGGCACGACCGCCGAATTCGCCCTGATGCGCACGCAGGTCCCCCGGCTGGGCGGCCGCTTCCTCAACGCCGACGACGTCGCGAAAGGGAGAAAAGTCGCCTTCATCGGCTGGAAGGTTGCCGGGGACCTCTTCGGCAGCGGGGACCCCGTCGGGAGCCAGATCATCATCAACCGAATCCCCTTCACCGTCATCGGTGTGTTGCAGAAAAAAATCCAGGATTCGATGTACCAGGGGCCGGATGCCGACCAGATCTATCTCCCGTTTTATGCCTACCGCCAGATCGACAACCGGCGGCGCATCAACCAGGTCCACATCCAGCCCCGTGAGGCCGCGCAGTCCAAGCTGATCGAAGCGCGGGTCCGGACGCTCCTGGGAAGAAAAAACCGCTTCGACCCCGACGACCGCTACGCCCTCAGCTTCTGGAATACCATCGAGGACGCCAAGGAAGGCATGGCCATCTTCAAGGGGATCGAGATTTTCCTCGGTATCATCGGCGCCCTGACCCTGCTCATCGGAGCGGTCGGCGTCACCAACCTGATGTACGCCCTCGCCAAGGAGCGGACCAAGGAGATCGGGATCAAGCTGGCGATCGGCGCGCGACGGCGGGTCATCGTCCAGCAGTTTTTCCTGGAGACGCTGTTCGTCTTCGCCAAGGGGACGTTCTGGGGGTTCATCGTCGCCTTCAACATCGTCCACATCATCCGCCTCGCCCCGATCAATTACGATTCGTTCGGAATCGAGGCTTATCTGCTGCGGCCGGAATTCTCCCTGCAAATCTTCGCCGCTTACATGGCCATCCTGGGGGTCCTCGTCTTCCTGTCGGGGATATTCCCGGCGCTCAGGGCGTCGCGGTCGAACCCCATCGAGTCACTCCGCTATGAATAGAGGGTCATCATGATCGAACTTCAAGGCATCACCAAGGTCTATAAGACGGGGAGCCAGATCCTGGAGGCGCTCCGTGGCGTGTCCCTGAAGATCGGGCGGGGAGAGTTCATCTCCATCATGGGGCCTTCCGGATCCGGGAAATCGACGCTGATGAACATCATCGGTTGCCTGGACACGCCGACGGCGGGGGAATATGTCCTCGATGGCGACCGGGTGGCCGGCCTTTCCTTCGATCAGCTCGCGGCCGTGCGCAACCGCAAGATCGGCTTTGTCTTCCAGAATTTCAACCTTCTTCCCTATGCCACGACATGGGAGAACATCGAGCTTCCCATGTTATTTGACGGGAAAAACGCCCATAAAAGAAAAAAGCGAATCAGCGAGCTGCTGAACGCCGTTGGGCTTTACGACTGGCGCGACCACCGGCCGTCGGAGCTTTCGGGAGGACAGCAGCAGCGGATCGCGCTGGCCAGGGCGCTGGCGAACGACCCGCCCATCTTGCTCGCCGACGAGCCGACGGGCAACCTTGACTCCCGGAGCGGCGAAGAGATCATGGCCATTCTGACCGAGCTCTGGAAGGCCGGCCGGACCATCGTCATGGTTACCCATAACGACCGGATCGCTTCTTATTCCCAACGGATTATCCGTCTCCTGGACGGCATGGTCCAGGATTGACCGAAAGCGGAATCATCCACGCCAGCAGCAGATCGTCATCAACCCACGAAGATTTTGGGATTGTTCGAACGGCTGATGGGCTGTCTGGCTTTTGAAGAAGAGAGCCGCGGCCGGATAGTTTCCGTGTTTGAGACGCTGTCAAGACAGGGAACGAGCATGTTACGCCACATTTGGGTACTTGACATCGATCCCGACAGATAATATCTTTATATCAAGCTAGATGGTAAAAATTCCCAGCTTATTGGGAGGGAAACTCGCGCCGCGCAATAAAACAATTTATTTTCCCTCTGAGCTTCGTTGGCCGCAGGCCCGCTATAACGATTCGAACGATTTGGCCCGGGCTTTCTCGAAAAAAGGGCTTTGCGGAAATGGAAAAAGGCCATAAAACTATGAATAGGCAGATAAAGGAGGAACGATCATGAGGAAATTCTTTGCCTTCATCGCCGTCGTGCTTCTGAGCTCGAATCTATTCGGCATGCGAGTAGGGATGATGCAGGTCGTCGATCCTGCCCGGCCCCGGTCAGCCCAGGACATCCGGGCCGAGAAGGTCGTCTGGGCGTTCCTGGCAGCCGAGATCGAGAACGGCCATTTCGTTCTCAAAACTATCCAGTGCGACACGCTCAGCCCGGTTGAACACCGCCGTTACCGGCAGATGTTCGCCGGCCTGCCGATCTGGGGCGGCGAGATCATCCAGCACGTGCGCAACGGAAAGGTCGAGTCCTACGACGGGGAATATTTCATCATCTCCCAGCTCGATCCGAAACCGCGCCTGACCATGGCCCAGGCGCTGGAGTCCCTGCAGGGAATCCTCAAGGAAACTGGCCTCGAGATCGCCGCCGAGCGGAGCGAACTGGTCATCTTTCCTCAGAACGACCACGAGTTCCGGCTGGCCTACAAGCTCTGGGTCCGCAAGCCGAACGCGCCGATGTTCAACGAGACGGCGATCGTGGATGCGACAACGGGGGCCGTCCTGCTCCACTTCTCCAACATCAAGTCCGAGGACATCATCATCGGTGTCGGGCTTGGCCAGCGAGGCGACACTCTCAAGTTCCCGACAAGCCTGAGTAACAGCCTGTATTACATGAAGGACTCGGCCTCGGTCCGGCCGTTCGCCCAGTCTACCTTCGACGGAAAGCACCAGTACGGCGGCACGATCTACGTCTCCTCCTCGTCCAATAACTCATGGGCGAGCGACAACATCGTCAACGTCCACACGTACATCGGCTACACCTACGATCTCTACTTCGCGATGTTCGGCCTCAAGGGCCCGAACAACGCCAACATGCCGCTGAAGGCATTCGCCCACATCTATTCGCCGTCCCAAGGCCTCACCGACAACGCCTTCTGGCACGAGGACGACTCCATGTACGGCCAGGGCTTCTATATCCTCGACCCATACCGTGGGACCATGGACTGGGGGGCGGCGATCGACGTCGTCGCCCACGAGCTGTCGCACGCCGTGACGAGCTACCACGCCAACCTCACGTACTACGGCGAATCCGGGGCCCTCAACGAATCGTTCTCGGACATCATTGGCACCGCGACCGAGTGGATGTTCCAGCACGAGGGCACGGGCTATAACCTGGCCGACTGGATAAACGGCGAGGACGCGGCCGCGCCGTTCAGCTACGATAAGTGCCGGCGCCAGGACAACCCCAACCTCAACTCCCAATTGAAGAACGCGGGCTATCCCTCGGCCTACTGGTTCCCGGACCCGGCCCATATCGCCCAGAAAGTCCCCTCGATCTATAGCGGGGGATATCCCATCGATAACGACAACGTCCATATTAATTGCACGATCTATCCCCACGTATTCTACCTCCTGGCCCACGGCGGCACGAATCCCGTCTCCGGGATGTCGGTCTCGGCTGTGGGGCTTGAGAACGCAATCAAGATCTTCTACGACGCGTTCGTCAACCGGGCGACTGATAAGACGGACTTCCTCGGCATGGCCAACATCCTGCTTGCCTCGTCCTACTACCTCTACGGATCGAGTTCGAACGAGTACGCCCAAGTGAAACAAGCGCTCCGGGCGATCGGTTATATTGTCAACTAAGGAGGCTCGCATGAAACACAAGAAAGCGATTCTCATCATCCTCCTCCTTGCGGTCTTTGCCGCCTCGGCCGCCTTCGCCTCCGACGCGATCAAGGTGAAGGTCAAAGTCCAGCTAGCCAACGTCCGCAAGATCCCCGATCTCAAAGGCGCCGTAATTCAGCAGCTCCCGATGGGGACGGTCCTGAACGTGCTTGAGAAAACGGGGGATTGGTACCAAGTAGCCCTGACTATAAGCGGCGGGCCGGCCGAGGGCTACATCCACACTTCGGTCGTCGAGGAAATGGTCGAGGTTGCGATCCCGGCGCCGGCCAAGCCGCCCGCCGGCCAGCAGGTGACGCCGCCGGCCGGCCGGCCGGCTGCCCCGCCTGTGCTCGTCCCCCAGCGGCCGGCGGCCCGCACCGCCCCTGAGGGCAAGAGCGCCTCCAAGAAGTTCTTTCTCTCCGCGGGCTACCAGATGGGCTTCGCTTCCGAGAGCCAGAGTCTTGGCTACAACCTGTCCATCTACCAGGAGACCGCGGATTTCGGTCTGGACTACAACTTGAAGAAAGGCAACACGATCGACGCCGCCTTGGGGCTCTTTCTCGGCCAGGCCTGGGGCGTAAAGTTCGGCGGCGGCATGACCTCGCGCGATTTTGAGGAGACGACATCGGTCTCCATCCCCCATCCCCTGTGGATGAACAGCCCCCGCAAGGGAACGATCACCGGCGCCGGGCTGAATATCAGCGAGATCGATCTTTATTTGAACCTCTTCTACCTCTTCCGGTTCGGCGCGCTCGCCCTGGAGCTCTCCGGTGGCCCCTCCTATGTACTCTCGACGGCGATGATTGTCTCCAACATCACATTCGCCGAGACGGGCTATCCGTACATGACGAACACGATCAGCCAGTCCCAGACGGAATTCAAGGCCAATGCCTTCGGATTCAACGCAGGTGTGTCGCTTGGCTACGACTTCGGGTCCTCGTTCGGAATTTTCATCGACGCGCGCTATGTCATGGCCAAGGCGACCTACCAGCCGGGCGGGGACATCCCCGATCTCACGGCCACCCTTGGCGGCTTCAGAGCCGGGGGCGGCCTCAAGGTGATGTTCTGAGACCGGCGGGGCGGCCTTTCGCCCCGAAAGCGCCCTGAGCTTGGCATTGGGCGCGGCCGTCGTGCCCGGGCCGAGGGCGGCGGCAAAGTCAGGAGGAATAGGCCTGGGTTACAAGACGAGAGGAATAGTTGTGCTGTCCGGCTTTTGAAGAAGAGGGCCGCGGCCGGATGGATTCCGATTCTGAGACGCTGATCGAAGATTAGACCCGGATCACTCGAGCGGCGGGCAACCTCAGGGAGGTGGATATTTTATCGTTCCGCCCGCCCGGCGGCCGTCCTGACAGCCGCTCTCATCTCTTCTCTGCTGATCCTTTCGTCCGGCTTTAGATCAAGGACTCTGACTTTATTCGGACTCCACCACTCATCGGCTGTGTCCGGACGATGGAGGATTTGCCGTTCATTCTGACCCATCGTGACGGGGCGCTCATCCAGAGAGGCGGGCCCGAAAACAGCCTCAAAATGGGCAAAGAGTCGTTTTCTCGAGGCGCAGAAGTAGGTTTCCCTGAACAAATCACCATGATAAATCCAGCCGTCCACCGGACAGCCCCCATGACAGATTCTCCAGTGGGCACAATCCCGGCAAGGCCCCTCCTGCAGAATGGAAGATCTTGAGGCCAGGCGGGATCTCAGGGGATGCTTGAGGAGCTGCGTCAAGTCGTCCCGGAAGATATTCCCAAATCTGTGGACTTTGCTCTCTATCGCCCGGCCGCAGCCGTAGACGCCTCCATCGGGGGCGATCCCCAGGTGGGTTTCCTGGCAGCCCCCGCGGCTGTCGCAACAAAGACTGGATGGATCGCCGTGCCAGGCTCGGTACCATTCCGCAAGCGGCGAAACACCATCGCTCATGCCATTCTCACGCCAGACCTCAGACAAGTCGACGAGAAATTGTCCGTATTCATCCGCTGTCACATGGAGGGGCTTTGACGGCTCAAGGCGTCCGCGTCCCTCGCCGTACAAAGGATTGAACCTGACCATCGTCACCCCTGGAAGGCGATGGAAGAAATCGTAAATATCGCGGGCGAGGCCCAAGGATCTCTTGTGGACGATATACAAGACTCCCGTGGAAAGTCCGTGATCATCGAGAAGCTTCACCGCGGATAGCCATTTATGGGTCAAATTTTCGCCGCTGCGGAGCCCACGGATACCCTTGACGATTTCAAAAGATGACCCGATTCCATCGCCTGAGAGAAGCTTCTTGAGACTGGGAATCCATTCTTCCGTGAGAAGCGAAAGATTGGACTGGAGGTGATTTCTGACACGGCCCATATCGCCCTTGAACACTCGATTCTGTTCTGTGATGACCGCCTTATAGAAATCCAACCCGCACATCAACGGTTCGCCGCCATGCCATATCATATCGAGACATCTCGATTCGTCTTTTCGAAGCCAATTTCTAAGAGCTGCGAATAAGCTTCTCAGATTCTCCTTGGGCATGTAAGGTTTTCCGTGGAGGCCGGATTCCGTTGAGCAGTACAGACACGTGCCGTTGCAGGCCGTTGTCGGTTTTATGATGACAATCATGACCCGGATTTCCTGCCCTTTGACCTCAGAAACAAAAGATCTTTGAAAAGCTCGTCCTTTCTTCGGCGTCTCGGCTTCGTTCCAATTTTTATGTCGGGGCGGGCATTCAAATGATTGGAAGATCGTTTTTCAAAGGCCCAAGAGCATCCTCTCCCGCCAGGAGAGTTCTGCGCTCCTTGGCCAAGGCTAGCTAGACTGCTTTTTTATCAACGTCGAGGACGCGGTGGTCCCAGAGGCTTGAGGATATCTATATAGGGCGAGCCAGGAGGGGGATTAATATGTATGCGTTGATCTTTTTTCGGTAGGATAATGGCGCCCCCGATGATCTTCTTTTTTTCAGTCTCGCTGATAAGCATGTCCTTGGGCAAGTCCTTGATGATAATTCTCAGCTTATTTTTAGCCATAACTTACGCCTCCTTCTGAAGCCATTCTTTCAGCCTCGCCCTGAATATATCGTCGGCCAGGACAGGATGTCAAGGCCGTAAACGAGTTCGCTTTATTTGTTTTGTTCTATTTCTTTTACGGGGCTCAGGAGCATCCTTCCCGACCCGGAAAGGGCTAACGTCCTTGGCCGAGGTTAGATAGAAGGCCTTTTTAATATTTTCGAGGAGGCCATCCTTTATAAATGGGGCAGATAGCGTTTGAATAGTTCATGTAAGACCCCATGTTCGCATATCCGGGCGCTCCTCCCATGATCTTCTTTTTTTCGGCATCGCTGATGAGCATGTCCTTGGGCAAATCGCTTATGATAATTCTCGGTTTATGTTTAGCCATGACTCACGCCTCCTTCTGAAGCTATTCTTACAGCCTCGCCCCAAATATATCGTCGGCCAAGGAAGGATGTCAAGGCCGTGAACGAAATCCTTTTATTTGTTTTTCTTCTGTCCCTTGATATAATTTATTAAAGAGGTCTTCAATGGCGAAAATCAAAATCAAAGAACTGTCAAGGGAATTGAAGGTTAGCCAAGAGGAATTAACCAGGGTGCGTGGCGGGACAAGCGGCCAACAGGCAGGAAACCTGATTGTGACCGGTCAAAAAGGGATCGTCCTCGAAAATGTTTTTTCCCGGGGATCGGTCTTTGGCGGGCACGGCGCAACGTATGTTCCAAGTGCCCTTATCATTCCTCTTAAATAAATGTGATGAGGAAGCAATGTCGATGATTCGCTGGCGCGGCCAGAAGGAGCTTTCATATGAAGCCTCGAAGGCAATGCGGCCGATTCGGCGGAGGGGCATTGCCTAGGACGAGCGTCTTATGGAACCTCTCTCCAAGCCCTTTCAAAGCCCGCCGCTGTCTGAAAGGCTTTGAAGGCTTCAAGGTTTGTTCTCCTGACATCACGGTTTCCAGGATTGGAGAGGCTTTTTCACGGCTGAACCTTGTCGTAAGTATAGAGTTTGCATCCTCGGGGCTTGCCCGGGGCATCGGCTCCTATTACTGGTGTGTTGCCCGGTTGCGTCCCTCCAAAGATATGGATGTCTGTCTATTAACCACGTATGGCAAGGGCATGACCCCCGCCCTCTGTGCGGCCAGCGGCGCCGCTGAGATGGTCGAGCGTTTTTCGGCCGTCATGAACTTGAAAAGTCGGAAGAAAATCCTCCGGGCCTCTAAATCCGAAGGCAGGCCGTGCCGCGGACACGGAAATCCTCCCGAACTCTTTAGGGAAGCGACCAGAATGTACACCCGCTCTGGAATCGATAGCCTACCAGTTTTTCGCTCTTGTACGTCGCTCGGCACGGGGAAGGCGGCCGTCTATCCGGAAAGCTTTTATCGTCGTTGGCAAACCAGTCAAGGACTGGCGGCGGGGAACAGTTTAGAAGAGGCGGCTGTCCAAGGGATCTGCGAGGTTGTCGAGCGGAATACCTTGAGGGCTGTCCTCGGCAAGGGATTCGCCAGACCTCGAGTGGATCCGGCCAGTTTCGAAACTCCGCTCCTCCGGCATCTCCATGACGCCGTCAGTGAGACGGGCGTTCGGATCACTTACCTGGACTGGTCACTATGGGGAGTTCCCGTCGTTGGAGCTCTTTTTGAAAACAGTCGCCCTGGTTCGTCTCAAGAAACGTCGCGGTTCGTTGTCGGGGTGGCGACATCCCCGGCCGGCGCCGCACTGCGCTGTTTGACGGAATATCTTCAGCAGGGGAATCCGAGCGTCGCGGGCCCGGACACGGCCGATGAACTCATGGACCGGCTGAGAGCGAAGATAACCAAGATCGATGTCCCCGGCATCCGACAATTTTCAGAAGCTTTGGGGTTCAACAAAGCGCTGCCGTCCATCTACGACAAAAAAACCTCTGGGCCCCCGTTGCCGGTCAAGCCTCTTTCCGACCTACCTGATGTTTCCCACCAAGACTTGGCCGTGGAGATCCGGAGAATGGCCCGTCGGCTGCAAGGCCACGGGATCGATCTCTTCATCGATGACCTGACGCTCCCTGTTCTGAATTTTCCTGTCGTGAGAGTGATCCCGGTCGTGGCCAACCCTTCGCTCGAAAGCGTCCTGAATCCTGTTCTCTTGCATAACAATCCCTCTGATTCAGGGCCTGTCACCGTCCAGATCCGCCGAGTCGCGAAATGGCACAAGGCGATGGATAGACTCTGGGAAGAACTCTCTAAGGCAGGATGGCCATCGCATCGTAGCGTCCGGGCGAGGCGAAAGCTCATCCGGCTCTTGGAGTCACATATCAGAAGCGGGTACAATATCCGCTATTTCGGCTTGCTGGGAACCGAGATATCCGTATTCGAGCTGTTGGCCAGACTGTCCATAGCCGTCCATGATTTAGATCGGGCGGAGAGGTACAACGAAGCCTGTATGTTGACCCAAAAAACGAACCCGGACATCATCATGGACAGAATATGGATTGCCCGAGAGAGAAAGGATTCAAGGACTGTCGATGATTTTGCCTGGCTGGTTGGCCAGATGGAACCGGATGTGGACATCGAGGAGGCGCTTCGCCGTCGTCAGGCCAAGGTTTTGGATCCCAATCCGTTCAGTCAATGCGAGGCAGACTGCGAGAGCATGGTCGGAAACCCGATATGCCGGGAGTGCGGTTTGAATTACGTTTCCGAGGATATCTGGTGGGCTTGACCAAACGGTTCGCCGCGAGAGATACTTTCCCTTGGCAAGGGGCAAAGACTTTTTCTCGGGTTGCTTTTTATCCGGATTGACAAGCTTTGAGCCCGCTGCTATATTCTTAAAGAAGCAAGGGAAATAAATTTCAAGGAGGGCCGTCATGCCTAGGATTAAAATCAATGATTTACCGAAAGACTTGAAGGTAAGCGAAGTGGAGATCGCCAAGATCCGTGGTGGAACGAAAGGCATCATTGTTGTCAATGGCAGGAGATTGGGACCAACGGGCCCCGATCAAGTAGCTTTCGGAAGCGGCGGCCTAACGCCGGCAGTCGTCCGCCTATGCATGAAGCGCATGCGGTAGAATTCTCAGAAATCGCTATAGCGTAGCCGGGGTTGATCGTTTCTGTGGCCTATTTTTTGCCGCGGCCAGTGAGGCGGCTGGCCGGATGGTTTCTGAGTTTGAGACGCTGATCGAAGATGAGGGCCGGATTATTTCTGGTCCGCGATCGTAAATTGGGCGACGCGGGAGACCGCAAGCAGCGTCCCTTTCTGGGAGTAGGCTTTGACCTGCCATGAATAGCGCTCGCCGGGTTTTAGCTGCGATCTGATCTCTTCCGGCAGGGAGATCCTGGTGTCCTGGGTTGTGCCCGTCCAAATCACCTTGTGGTTGGACAGGGTCACCCTGTATTCCACGTCCTCGCCGAGAGCTTTCCATTCGATAAAGGCCGGGGCGGAGGAGAGGCCGCCTGCCGGAGCGATGGCGTCGATGGATGCTCCGCGGACGGTCTGGTCGCCCGTGAAAACAAACTGAGGGGCGTCCTGTTTGGACGTCGGGACCACGGCCAGGACGACGACAATGATCAAGGCTGCCGATACGGCTGCGGCCACCCACTGACGGGGAGTAAGATAGGACAGGACTTTTTCTGTCCAGGGCACGCTTTCGACCACCTGATGGGCGGTTTCGGGCGGGAAGATATAGGCCCCCTGATTCTTGACGGTTTCGATCAGCGCCTGGCGTTCAACCGTCTTTTGAAAGCACGAGGGACAATTGAAATAGTGGTCTTCAAACTTCCATTTTTCGTTTTCGGAGAGTTTATTCAGGAGATAAAGGTCGATGGTTTCTTGATGTTCGCATTTTTTCATCTTGGCACCTTTCCTCATTTTCGTTTCATTGGTTTAGTCGCCATGTGTGACAAAAAATGGAAAAATTATCCCGTCAGGATTTTTCTCAGGAGCTTCTGAGCGTAGTTCACCCGCTCGCTGACCTTGGCCGGGGTAATGCCCAATTTGTGGGCGACCTCCTCTCTTGAAAGGTCTTTAAAATAATAGAGATAAAGGACATCTTTGAACTTTGGCTTGAGCTGCTTGATGGCCTCGGCCAGCCGGGCCGCCCGTTCATCCCGTTCCACTTGGTCATGGGGGTCGGGCAGCGGGCTGACTTCCGGGGCATGCCTGAGGACCCTTGTTTTCTGCCGGATATAATCGATGATCCGCCGGGTCGTGATGGTATAAATAAATGTACCGACCGAGGACTCCCCCCGGAACTCGCCGGACTGGATCTTTTGAATGGCCTGCATCATGATCTCGTTCACGACGTCTTCCCAATCGGGATTTCCCCCGCCCAGGGATTTTCTCACCTTGAAGCTGACGACAGGCCGGTACTGAGTGACGACCTGGTCGAGGTCGGTTTCCACTTTGTGGGCTTCTCCGGGATTCATAATTTTTTTTCATTATATATCCTGGCCCCCTCCTTGACAAGCTGGATACTCTTGGAGTGCGCCTCCTTGAAATCACACATTTGGAGTGCTTCCACCCTTCGACGGAATTCAATTTTTTTGCCGGCGATGCGACTAAACCTTTGTTCTGAGAGGAGAAGTCATATGGAAAACGGCCTCATCGTCGAAACTTCCCAGAAGGCCGGGGAGATCAACGCCCAGATTCAGAGCCTCAAAGCCCTGCTCCATTTTGACCGGGAGCGGGCCGTTCGCGGGGATGATAATGCCCCGGTTTTGCCGTCTTTTGTCGAAAACCCTCTGACCTGGCCGGGCCAGAACCCGAAGTTTGCCCGCGTCCTTTCGGCCAAGAAGATCCTCAGAGACCTCAGCCGGCCCAGAGAGTTCATGGAGGCGAAGGAAGCCGGTTCCCTTTCCGCACGACCTTTGGAAACGCCGGATCATTTGAGGTCCGACCTCCTCTATTTTATCGCCCTGACCGATCTCAATGAGGAGACATTCGGCCATTCCCAGCTCGTCGCAGGCTATGCCCTCCTCCTGGCCCGGGAACTCGGCATAGAAAACGTGAGGTCCCTGGCCGACGTCGAACGGGGGGCGCTCCTCCATGACATCGGGAAGATCGGAATTCCGGAATTCATCCTGAAGAAAACGACGCCGCTGACATTCCTGGAATGGGAGATCATCAAAGAGCATCCCGTCGTGGGATTCGAGATCATCAAAGAATTTAGTTTCTTGGCCAAGGCCGCCCAGGTCGTCCTTTATCACCACGAGCGTTTCGACGGCAAAGGCTATCCTTTCCGCCTGGCCGGCGAGGCTATTCCTCTGGAAGCCCGGATCTTTTCCATCGCCGACACGATCGATGCCATAACTTCAGACAGGCCTTATCGAAAAGGCCGGAGCTTTGAAGAGGCTTTTGGCGAGGTCGAAAAATGCGCCGGGACCCAGTTCGATCCGACGCTGGTTGAAGTGGCGCTGTCCATCCCGAAGGCCGGCTGGCTCGAGGCTAAGAGGAACACCCTCAGGCGGCTCCGTCCCCCCACCATCCATTAATCCGGATTCTTTTCGGCGGCGCTGGCTGCAACCGCATTTTCGCCTCTATTATCCCCTCCAACCATCGTAAGGAAGCATAGGGCAAGACGACAAATAATGTCAATGACGGGTTGATTACGCCGGGATGTCTCCTTGAGGCCGTTCGAGGCGCCAAAAGAGCCGGAAAGCCGACAGACCTCCCCGCCTGGTCAAAGTGAGGATCATGAAAAATATTCGCCGCCGGCTTCAGCAGCTATCAGAACTACCTGATAAGCGATGCGCGGTGGGGGAGGTCTGTCGGCCACGAAGCTCAACTTGAGGTGGTTGATGATGCGATCGACCACAGAGAAGTCGGTGAGGAAAGCGATGACCTTCAGAACAGCACCCGGTAGAGAACGGTCCGCTACGGATGGCGCGGGCGGTAGACTCCTGCCATGATAAGGAGGAAGATTCATAAAACAGGCCAGAAGACGCTTTAGGAGTCCTCTCCCCTGGAAACAATCGAACCTGAACCACGCCCCCTCGCCAAGAAAACCAACAGAAGTTAATTCTATTTCTCGTGATTTTTAAAGAATCGCCGGCGCAAGGTCAAGGAACAAGGACGACCGGATCCGGGCGCATGTTCTTCTCTGTCATCTTTCCCTTGGCTATCGAACGAGGGGACTTTTACGCCCTGTTATAGATATGCCAATTATGCAAAGGATTGCAGAAAAGTCTTGACAATAATGCAAGGTTTTGCTAATTTGTCACCATGGACCGTTATCTCCGCACGCAGATTTTAAAGGACCTTCCCAAAAAAATGGTCTTCGTCACCGGCCCGCGACAGGTCGGCAAAACTTTCCTCGCTAAAGAAATTATGACCGATTTCCCTAAGCCTCAGTACTTCAACTATGACAGCCCCGACGACCGACGGATTATTCAGGATGGGTCTTGGCGTTTGGACGCCGGGATTCTCGTCTTCGATGAGATCCATAAAATGAAGAATTGGAAGCCCTTCCTTAAGGGTGTTTTCGACGCGCGCCCGACTGGGCAGGCTGTTCTCGTGACGGGTAGCGCACGGATGGAGACATTCCGACAGAGCGGAGAGTCGCTGGCCGGACGCTATTTTCATCTGAGATTAAATCCCCTTTCACCGCGCGAAGTTCGCAATCTTTGGCCAGCCCAAGAAGCCGTCGAACGATTAAATGAACGCGGAGGATTCCCCGAGCCCTTTCTCGCCGAATCCGAAGAGGACGCCCGCCGCTGGAGGAACCAGTATTATTCGGATCTCATTCGGGAAGACATCCTGGATTACAGCCGCATTCAAGAGATTCGAGCGATGCGCTTTCTCGTAGAGCTCCTGAGGGATCGCATCGGATCGCCTCTTTCTTTCTCATCTCTGGCCGAGGACCTGCAAGTGGCGCCGAATACCTTGAAAAAATATATCCATATCCTTGAAAGCCTTTATATCGTGTTCTTAGTCAGGCCTTATCACCACAGAATCGAGCGGGCTCTGTCAAAGATGCCGAAGCTCTATTTTTACGACAGCGGTTATGCGAAGAATGAGGCGGCCCGGTTCGAAAATACCTGCGCCCTGGCACTGTTGAAGTGCGTCCAGTACCTATACGATGTCGAAGGAAAATCGGCGGAATTGCATTATATTCGCACAAAAGAGGGTCGAGAAGTGGACTTTGCCGTTACGGTCGAGGCAAACATGAAATGGCTCATAGAGGCCAAACTCTCCGATAACGTTCCATCTCCGGCGTTTCACGCGCTCGCCGCGAGGTTTCCCAAGGCTGAGGCGATTCAGCTCGTGCATCGGTTGCGACAGGAGGAATTTTTACGGGGAATCGCCGTCGCCGCCGCCGGCCGTTGGCTTTCGGATCTGCCGGTATAATCGTCGTAAATTATTAAAATGCTTCGGCAGGTATAAAGGACGATGTAATACCAGTTACTTCATTTTTCTCCCTTGCCCTTCTTATCCGCAAGGAAAAATATCCTCAAATCCATGACATTGGTCCCCGTGGAAATCGAAAAGGCCGGAGCTTTGAAGAGGCTTTTGGCGAGGTCGAAAAATGCGCCGGGACCCAGTTCGATCCGCAACTGGTCGAAGTGGCGCTGTCCATCCCGAAGGCCGGCTGGCTCGAGGCCGAGAGGAACACGCTCAGGCGGCTCCGTCCCCCCACCATCCATTAATCCGGATTCTTTTCGACGGCCTCAGCGCAGAGCTGGGCCGTATGGACCACACGGAAATTTTTCCCTTTTTTCCCTTCCTTCTTGAGATTCGCCTTCAGCTGAAAAACGCAGCCGGGGCAGTCTGTGGCCACGAGAGAGGCCCCGCTGGCCAGGATCTTCTCTCTTTTATCCTCCCAGAATTTTGCCGAGATTTCCGGGTTTTTGAGCGAGAATACGCCGCAAAAGCCGCAGCATGTGTAAGGCTCTTCCTCGAGTTTCGGCTTGAATCCCAGCTTTTCCAGGAGTTGGCCGGGCTCGTCCTTGAGCTTCAGGTCGTTCAAATAATGGCAGGGGTAATGGTAAAAGACCTCCCCTTTTTCTGAGGCTTTTTCCTCCTCCGGAAGGAATCCTTTTTTAACCATGAATTCGGTGAAATCATAGACCTTTTCCGCCCAGGCCACGGCCTTTTCGTCCAGCTCGGGATAGAGTTTTTTCAGGATGGAGTTACCGGTCGGACAGACGGTGAGGATGGTATCGGGCTTTTCTTTTTCAAAAGATTCGAGGTTTGAAGCCAGCAGTCTCAGCACATCCTTTTCGTGGCCGAGATGATAGCTTGGCGCTCCGCAGCAGGCTTGGTCGGCCGGCGAGACGACTTCAAACCCGAACGGCGATAGGGATTTTATGACGCTCTCGCGGATTTCCGGGAAGAAGAATTTCACAAGGCAGCCCTGGAAAAGATAGATTTTTTCGCCCTGGTGCTCTTGGGCGGAGGCGCTCTTTTTGGGATTGAGGCCGGGGAAGTTCTTTCCCTTGGCCCAGGCAAAAGGCAATTTTTTGAGATGGCCGTTTTTGAGCCAGAGCCTCTGCAGGACGGCCAGGATTTTAGTCCCGGTATCGGCCAGGACCCGTCTTCGGAAAACGCCCGACAACAACCTTTCCCGGATGGAAGGGCCTTCGGCGTTCTTGAGCTTCAGGAGGATCTTGCTTGTGGGGATGCCGACGGGGCAGAAATCTTCGCATTTTTTGCAGTCGGCGCAGAGGTCGAGAAGCCTGGACGCTTCCTCGGGGGACCGGGTGATCGCCGTAAGAAGGACGCCGATCCCTCCCGGATACACGGAGCCTCCGAAGACGTGTCCGCCGACGGCCTGGAAGACCGGGCACTGCAGCATGCAGCCGCCGCATTTCAGGCAGTACAGGATCTCTTCGAGGTCCTCATCTTTGGAAATGTCCAGCCGGCCGTTGTCGATGATGACGATATGGACTTCCTGCGGCCCATGGACGCCGACGACGAGTTCCTTTTCGATATCCGTTGTCTTGCTGGGTCCGGTGATGAACGAGACATAGGACGTCAGCTTGAGCCCCGAGGAGGCCGTTGTCAGGGCCTTGATCAGGGTGACCGCCTGTTCCATGGTCTCGACGAACTTCTCGGTCGTGACGAGGGCAATGTGGACCGAAGGCAGGGAGGTCACCAGTCGGGCGTTGCCCTCATTGCTGACGATGACCAGCGTGCCGGACTCGGCGATGGCCAGGTTGGCGCCGGAAATCCCGACGTCCGCCTCGGTAAAATATTTGCGCATCTCTTGGCGTGCGATCTTGACCATTTCCTTGATGTCCGGGGGGACGGGCCGGCCCAGGTGGCGGGAAAAGATGGCCGCGACTTCCTCCTTGGTTTTATGGAGGGCCGGGGCCGTGATGTGCGACGGCCTCTCTTTGGCCAGCTGGACGATCCACTCGCCGAGGTCTGTCTCAACGACCTTGTAACCCTTGTTCTCCAGATGCTCGTTCAGCCCGATCTCCTGGCTGACCATGGACTTCGATTTCACGATGAGCTTGGCCTTATTCTCGCTCAGGATTTTTTCGATGACGGAAAGCGCATCGCCGGGCGTCGCGGCCTGGTGGACCCGGGCCCCCGCTTTTTCGGCTTCTTGGCTGAATTGCCGGATCAGCTCGGGGAGCTTTCCGACGCACTCCTGCCTGATGGCCCGGGCCATTTCCTTCGTCGAGGTCCAGGGGATCTCTTCGCGGGTTTTTTTGTATTTGGAGAAATGCTGGTCGGCGGCTTTTCCCAGAGCCCGCCGCAGGTTTTTATTGCGGAGGGCCTTTTTGACTTCCCGCCGCTTTAATTTCCGGGAGAACAACTATCCTTCCTCCCCCCTGCTCTTTTTTCTCATATTGTCCAGGTAGGTTTTGACATCGATGAGGATGTTCCGGGGCTTGCTCCCCTCGGAGGGCGCCAGGATGCCCTCCTGCTCCATCTGGTCGATGATCCGCGAGGCTCGGGCATAGCCCAGCTTGAGCTTGCGCTGGAGGTAGGAGGCCGAAGCCTGGCCCGTGGACAGGATGAGCTCCACGGCCTTGTCGTAGAGGTCGTCTTTTTCGTCGAGGTCTTCCCAGACGTGTTCGCCCGTGCTTTTGATGACGCTCACGATTTTTTCATCGTAGCTCGGAACGCCCTGCCCGCGGACGAATTTGACGAGGCGGCGGATCTCCGGGATCGAGACGTAGGAACAGTGCAGCCGGAGGAGCCGCGGATAATTCGGCGGCATGAACAGCATGTCGCCGTTGCCCAGGAGCTTGTCGGCGCCCGCCGTATCCAGGATGATCCGCGAGTCGATATGGGACGGCACGCGGAAGGCGATCCGGCTCGAAAAATTGTTCTTGATCGTTCCCGTGATGACGTCGGTCGAGGGCCGCTGGGTGGCCAGGACCAGGTGGATCCCAACCGCCCGGGCCAGTTGGGACAGGCGGGCGATGGCGTAGTCCACGTCCTGGGCGCTGACCATCATCAGCTCGGCCAGCTCGTCGATGATGATGACGAGATAGGGAAGGGGCTTGATCTTCTTTTTTTCCTCGTCGGTGAGCTTGCCTTTCTTCTCCTTAAGGATCTGGGCGATCTGGTGGTTGTACTGATCGATGTTCCGCACCTTGTGCTCGCTGAGCATGTGGTAGCGGTCCTCCATTTTTCTGACCGCATCCATGAGGATGATGCCGGCCTTTTTTGGGTCGTTGATGACGGGGCTCAGCAGATGGGGGATCCCGTCGTAAAGCGTGAATTCCAGACGCTTGGGGTCGATCAGGATGAGCTTGACCTCGTCGGGCGTGGCCTTGTAGAGAATGCTGGTGATGAGGGCGTTCAGGCAGACGCTTTTGCCCGTTCCCGTCGCTCCGGCGATCAGGAGGTGGGGCATCACGGATAGGTCCGTGACATAGACTTCATCGTGGACGGTTTTGCCGAGGGCGAAGGCGAGTTTTGATGGAGAATTGAGGAAGTTCTCGGACTGGATGATGTCCCTCAGCCTGATCGTCTCCCGCTTGTTGTTGGGGATCTCCACGCCGAGCGAGGACTTTCCGGGAATCCTCTGGATACGGACCGATTCGGCGCCGAGGGCCAGGGACAGGTCCTCGGAGAGACCGGCCACCTGGCTCACTTTGATCCCCGGGCTGGGATAGAATTCGTAGGTCGTGATCACCGGGCCCGGGTGGTATTCTTTGACCTCGCCCTCGACGTGGAATTCCCTCAGCTTCTCTTCGATCCGCTGTTTTTTCTCCATGAGCTCGTTCTTGTCGATCTGCTCCATGGGCTTTCCGGCATCGAGCAGGGTGAAAGGAGGAAATTCGTAATTGGCCCGGGTCTCCATCTCGGGAAAAAGATATTGTTCCGGTTTGGGAGGCTCCATGGTCAAAGGCTTGATGGAGCTGGATTTGAGCTCTTTTTTCTCGTCTTTTTTGGCCTCTTTTCTCGACTTCTTTTCTTCGGCGCCTTCGGCCGTTTTCGCCTTATCCTGTTTCGTCACTTCCGCTGTCTGCCCTTTTTTCTCGAGGGTGGGATTTGTCAGGAAGTCTTTTTTCTGCTTTTCGACGCGCCGGGCCTTCTGGCGGTCGGTGACCTTGATCCTGACTTCCTTGAAGGCGAAGGCGAAGAAGCGGGAGAAAAAGTGGAAGACTTTTTTAAAGGAAAATCCGGTGGAAAAAATGATGAACATGGCGGCCGCGGCCAGGAGGAAGATCAGGCTGCCGGTGCTGTTGAGGAAGCCGGTGAGAAAGGAGTTGAGGAGGTCGCCCAGGAGGCCGCCGAACAAGATCTTCGTCCCCCGCCAGGAGACGTTTTGGAAGAGAAGCGTGAGCAGCGGGCAGAGGATGAGCAGGAGAAGGACGCCCTTACCGGTCTTGCCCAGCAGGTGTTTTTTTTCACCGGTCAGGACGGCTTTGACGCCCAGGTAGGCCATCATGAAGGGGAGGAGGAAGGCCGTGAACCCAAAGCCCTGGAGCAGGGCATCGGCCAGCCAGGCGCCGATTTTGCCTCCGTAGTTGTGGGCTTTCCGGGCGGCCGAACTGACGCTGGCCCAGGACGGGTCCTGGGCGTCGAAACTGATAAGGCTGATGAGAATGAAGGCGGCCAGACAGATGAGAAGGATGCCGGCGACTTCGGAGAGATTCGGGTGTTTTACCTTTTTTGATTTTTGCCTGGCCGCCGCCGGCCTCTTTTTCTTCTTGCTCATCGGCCGAATTATACCATATTTAGTTGAAGATGAGCACGACCGCTGCTTCCCTTTCCATTTGAATTGACTTCGGCCGACTCAAATGGTATAAAAGATCGGGGAGGGTCAAAGGAGCAGCGAACGATATGTCTTATAAAAAGCTGGGCCTGATCGCAGCCTTAGGAATCGCCAGCCTGCCCGTCCTTTTTCCCCCGGACATGCGGGCGGGCCAGAGGCAGGGGACGTTTGAAATCTTTCTCGGAAGCTACAATATC
>JAPKZH010000570.1 GCA_026393905.1 Candidatus Aminicenantota bacterium | reverse complement strand
AAAAACGCCGGGGAGACGATCTTCAGGCTCCTCTTCAACCGGCTGAAGTCGTCAAACACGAAGATCAGGAAGAGCATGAACAGGGGGATAAAAAACAAGCCCGTTCTTCCGAATAAATAAGCGGTATTGAACAGGGCTCTTTGGGCCAGCGTGGAGGCGGAGGCGAGGAACAGGATCGCCGGCAGCAATAAATCGGGAAGCCCGTCGGGGGTGGATTTTTTCCGGATATGGACAAAGAGCACGATCAAAGCGCAAAGAAGGGATAGACAGAGGAAGGCAAAGAGGACCCGCTCTTGCCCTTCGAAATAGGCCCGTCCGTAGAAAGATCGATAGATGAGAGAATACACCGTGTCCCAGATGAACCCGGTCTGTCCCCCATTAAAGAATTCCCCGGTTCTCTTCAAAATATAAAATGGGTAGCCCAGGAAAATCCCGAGCGTCAGAGTCGTCCAGGCCAGGGGACGGAACTGTTCCAACGTGAGAACCTTCCACCGCCGCAGGAGTCGTCCGACTCCAACCAGCAGTCCGGCCGCCAGGGCTATGATCCCGGTGACGAGAAGAATTCTCATCAGGGGGGCAGATTCTTGAACCTCTTGATGTCGGCGGCGTCATAGACGAATGTTTTGCCGCCGATCGAGATCTCGATATTCTGAGTCCTATCCAGAAGCGCGGGGAGACAACGGAATTTTATGGCTGAAAAATAGACCGGCTCGGCCAACTTCCAGAGGCCATCCCTATAGCTTAGCTCTGTTTCCAGGCTTTGAGCGTCGACCCGGAAAATGCGAATCCCCGGTCTTTCCTCCTCGCTCGGACCTGCCATCCTGACGGTCACGGGCTCAAAGAGGTTTTGAACAAGGCTTAGGTCCTGGCAGATCACCGAGAGATTGAAGACGACGGCCGCCAGGGTGATAGGCAGCCAAATCATTTTTTTCTTTCGGGGGATTTCTTGAACGGGTTCTCGCTGAGGCCGCCGCCGGCTTTGGATATTCACGGCGACAAGAAAGACAAGGGCGAACGCCACCAGGCTGAGATAAACATTCAAGAGACCGAAGTAAGAGAGAACCGCCAAAGCGGCGGCGATGAGCGAAAATTGCAGATGACGGCCGCCGCCGGGCCGAAGACGGATCGTCCTGTCCAGGAACGAGACAAAGAAAAACAGGGCCGGCATGAGAAATCCGATGGACAATCCGTATCCCCGGCAGAGGGCAAAGAAATCCAGGACATAGGGATTGGCATTGAGCAGGAGATAGCCGCAGACGACAATGAACTTGTTCTTGATGAATCGATCCAAGAGGAGGAAAGAAAAGAGAAGATAGATCGCGTAGCCAAGGAGATTGGGAATGCGGAGGACCCATTCGTGATTCCCGCCCAGGACGGTGAAGAATTTTGCCAGGAGCGTGTTGAGAAAGTGATTGTTGGCGGAGGCGCCGAAGTTGAAGACGGCCAGGACGTTGGAAGAGATATAGCCGAGATAAGTGGCGACCTCGTCGATCGTGATGGCTGCCCGGGCCGCCTTGGTGACCTCAAAGACGATGAAAAAGAAGGAGACGCCCAGCATCAGGATTTTATAGAAAACCCCCTTTGCTGAAACCCGGGCGTTCACCGTCGAGCTCGAAACGTTCTTAATTGAATTCCTTTAAAAATTCGTAGAAATTGATCTCGTTGGCGTCCAGGCCGTACTTGTAAACGTATTGTCCGGCCAGGCGGGAGGCGAACACGGCTTTCATGTATTTGGCCGGCAGCCGCTTGAGCAGCTTGTCATGTCCGACCAGGCCCAAGAGGGCCGGCGGGCAGCCGCAGACGCAGACCTTCTTGACGAGGGCTTTGTTGGAGAACAGGTCGGATGTGTTGACGGCGTCCTTGATCTGGTTGATCTTGTCGCTGATGAGGTCGGTCAGGACGGCCCTGGGGATCCTCTTGGCCTTGTTCTCCTTCCAGATGACCTCGAATTCCAGGGAGGCATTTTCCCGGATGATCTCTAGGATCTCCTCGATGTATCTCCGCCGGAACTCGGGAATCAAGCCGTTCTTGACGCATAGATGCTGTTCAAATTCTTCGTCCGAGAGGGCCAGGCTGGCCAGCACTTCGAGCGAGGACGAGGTGACCCCGCCCTTGTTGGCCGAGGCATCTTTGTAGATGATGACGTCTTTTTCCTCCAGCCGCAAACGGGCCTGCTGCGTGATAAAAAGATTGGCCCCTTCGATGATGATCTTGAAGCGGGGCTCGCCGTTCTCGTTAAGGTAATTCTGCCAGTTGTTGATGTTGATCGACGACGGCCGGCCGCCGCAGGGGACGAACAGGTCGGCTTTGAACAGCGGGTGGAGATGGAAGGTGTTGCGGAGTTCAAAGCCGCTCTCGACACGCTCGCCATGGGGCAGAATGACGTCACGGTCCTTGACGTTGACGAGAAAACCGCCCGGCGAGAGGCGTTCCTTGGGGAAGTTCTCGACCATCTTTCGCGCCTTGGCCAGCTTCCTCAGCTCCTTGCGGTCGAGGCCTCCGGCGTCATAAAGGACGCCGGAGCCGTCGACGACGGCCATGATCTTGTCCTTAGAGATGAGGATCTCGTTCGAGCCCAGGTCCCCGTCCGGACCGCCGGTCATGACCTTGGTGATCTCCTCTTCCTTGATGCCGAGCTTCCGGAGCGTGTCCAGGACGTACTGGTGGGTGGAATTGGTCGTCATGCCGTAGAGGTCGTGCGGAATACCGCCCATGGAGACCGGTTTCCCGGTCGAGAAGGCTTTCCAGAAGGCGTAGCCGCGTTCCCTGCCCCGGAGGGCAGCCCATTCCATGAGCTCGGCCGTCCCCTCATCCGGCCCCAGGAAGAGGATGACCTCCTGCCCGTAATAATCCACGATATTCGGGTCGGGCAGCATGAGGTCGAGCAGCCCATCAACGTATTTTTTGAAGCTGGACTCGGACTTATCCATGAAGCCCCAGTTGAGAAGGATCGTTCCCTTGGAGCCGCCCTCGGGCAGGTCCTTGTTCTTGCTCTGCTGGGTCAGGGCCAGGTTGTAGTTCTCGTCGAAGATAAAGTCCGAGTTGGCCAGGTAGGCCTGGATGTTGGACGAGCGGACGATCCGGATGCCGTCGCGCGCGATATCCCGGAAGCGGATGTGAAAACCGCGAAACTCGGCGCCGACGACATGGAAAATGCCGAACGGAGTGACGGGGTAATCCACCTTGTTCAGGTAGGCCGGGTTGTACATAAAAGACAGGGCCGTCTTTTCCTTGAGGAAAAAATTGGTCCGGAGGGTGGCTTCGATGAACATCAAGACGGCCAGCAGGATGTCGCGGTCGATCTCGGTCTGGATGTTGCGGAGGATGTCTTTCTTGAGCTCGGCCATATCCGGTTCGATGGCATGGCCTTTGCGATAAGGGTTGAATTTCTTTTCGAAAAGCTTGAAGGCCTTCTTGATGTAACCGTGATTGTCCGTCAGGGCTTCCCAGACCCGCGATTCGTGGTAGGTGTCTTTGACGAGTTTCGTCCGCAGGGTCCTGAGGATGCCCAGGAGCTCGGGCGAATCCTTGAGCGTCTCGGCGAGCTTCAGGTATTCTTCGTTGTAGCCGCTCAGGAACTGGTGGGCAAAGCTCCAGGCCGAGACGCCGAAGACCATTTCCTGGGCGTTGAGCTTCCCTTCGCCGAAGAGCGTGGACAGGGAGCTTTCGGGAATCGCATAGACCAGGCTGATATCCTCGATGAGGTCCTGGATAAGCCGCTGGTCTTCGATCTTGTCCAGGTAGATGGAGATGACGGTCTTGCCGTTGGCCAGCTGCTCGATGTACTTGCGGCTGGAGACCAGGTTGTGGGAGTTGAGGACGTCGGAAATGTTGGAAAAGAACCGCCGGCTCGAATCGCGGTGGGTGATGATCATGAGGCGCAGCTCTTTTGTTTTGGCATCGTGGGAGACGTCGATGAGCGGGCTCTCCCAGCCCTGATGCTGCTTGACCAGCTTCTGGAAGCGGCGGAGCGTTTCTTCGGGGGCGGACTCCAGGAACGCCTTGTCGGCGAGTTTCCTGATATCGGTTTCCTCGGCCAGAATCTTGTCCATGTCGAAGCTGGGCTTATAGACGAGGTACATCCTCAGGTACTCGAGCCCGGCAGCTTTCCGGGATGTCCGGTAGCACTGGAGCCTATAGCGAGGATATTTTTCTTCGATCTTTCGTTCGATCTCGAGAGCCCGGAAGTGATAGTCATCGACGAGGTAGATGGCTTCGTTCTCGAGCTCGGTGGCGAAATCGATCTTGACGATCTTTTCCTGTTTGACGGTCGCCATGATTTCCGCCGCCATGAGGGCTTCGATATGATTGGCGATCATCTCCAGGGGCGTGGTTTTGAAGTAATAGGTATTCATCACCAGCCCGGCGCAGAACCAGTTGAGCTCTTCCCGAACGGCCGTCTGGGTGTAGCGACCGTGGCCGAGGATCATCTCTTCGATTTTCCGGATCTGGGCTTCATTGAGCACCGACTTGCAGGCGATTTCCTGTAAGGTTTTCATCGTGTCACTCCTTCGTTGAGCCGCAGCAGCAAAAAAATGGGAAGGTATTATATCAGAAAACAGAGTTATCTAAAATACCGGTGAGCATTCCTTGAAGCGCTATTCCTCTCCGGGCCCACTAACTGGGATGGGCGGCGAGGCATGTCGCGACAGGTCCCATTCAATTCTTATCTTATTCGATTTCCAGCTCGATTTTTTCGAGAAAAATCTCGGTCCCCTGCCGGATTTTCAGGTTTGTCGAGCCGCAGGCGGGGCAAACAAAAATATAACTATCTTT
>JAPKZH010000633.1 GCA_026393905.1 Candidatus Aminicenantota bacterium | reverse complement strand
GAAAGGAATCTGACAACTCACCCCACCGGAGGCGGCTCGACCGGCGACGCTGAGATCAAACGTTAGCCAGACGACTTGAACGAAATGCTAGAGTTGACGAATCTAGAAATCTACACCGTCGTCAATTGATACGTCGGTGCCAATTCAGGAACGTGGCTATCCGACCTTTATAGGCCACGAAGTGCCGCAGTCGGCACAGAAACGCGACGTATCCGGGTTGGATAAATGACATTGCGGGCACTTGACGGCCACTTTTTATCCCTTCTATCACTTAGCTTAAGATTATCAAAGAATCGACGAAGCGTCAAATTGCCTTTTGCACTTCACCTTGACGGAGTTTTTAAAATGAGAGTATTATTCCACGGGAAATCAACTCTTGTGTTTGAGGAGGTCATCATGAAGAGGCGTATGGCAGTGTTCTGCTCTCTCTTGGCTCTGTTGATTGCCGGCCTGTCGGTCGCGCAGCAGAAATCGCCGGTTACGGCAATCAAAGCGGGCCGGCTGATCGACCCGGAAACGGGGACGGTAGCCGCCAATCAAGTGATCCTCATCGAAGGCGAAAAGATCACCGGAGTGGGTCCGAATCTTGCCATTCCTTCCGGCGCCACGGTTATCGATTTGTCTCAGCTCACAGTCCTGCCCGGTCTCGTTGACGCGCACACACACATGGCGATAACCTATAAGGAACAGCCTGAGAACAATTATTACTATCTCACCTATATCACGGACTCGACGGCGCTGCGCGCCATCCAGGCTGCATCCAACGGCATGCAACTGCTCAACTCGGGCTTCACCGTCGTCCGGGACGTGGGGAACAATGCACTCTACGCGGATGCAGCGCTCCGGCAGGCCATTGAGCAGGGTTGGCTGCCGGGACCTACCGTGATCCCGTCGGGGCCGATGATCGGCAGCACGGGCGGGCAGTTCTGGCCGACGCCGGAAATGTACAAGTACCACAACATCATGTTCCCTGAATATATCGATGCCAACAGCCCGGATGAGATTGTTCGCGCAGTCAGGGAGAACATGCTCTTCGGCGCCCGGACGATCAAATTGTGCATCGACTGCAAGCCCTGGGGCTACTCTGTTGAAGACATCAAGCTGGCCATCCGAGAGGCCGCGAAGGGTGGATGCAAGGTCGAGGGGCATGTCCAGACTGCTGACGGCGCGCAACTGGCGATCGATGCTGGGGTCTACATCATTGCCCACAACAATGCGCTCACGCCGGACCATCACCGCCAGATGGCCGAAAAGGGAATCTTCCTGGCAGGCACCGACACCCCGTTCACGCCCTATCGGGGCAGTGAAGCCGCTTTCAAGCGGACGGTCGCAAATTTGCGAGATGCCTGGGAAAAAAAGGTGCTCCTCACCTTTTCGACCGATATGGATTACTGGAACGAACGGATGAAAGATCCGAAGACTGGCGAGTGGCTGACCCGCGGAGAGCTGACCATCAACTTTCTCGAAACCTGGAAGGCCGCCGGCATCCCCCAGGCTGACATTCTGCGTGCGATGACGATCAACGGCTACAAAGCCGCGGACATCATCAGCCAGCGCGGTCCGATCAAGCCGGGATTTTTCGCCGACATCATTGCGGTTCCCGGCAATCCCCTGAGCGACATCGACGCATTGCGCAACGTGCGGTTTGTGATGAAGAACGGAATGGTGTTTAAGAAAGACGGCGTGATGGTGCCGGAAAAGTTTTTTCATCCCGGCCCGGTTAAAACGCCGAACGGAAGGTGGAGCCGGTAGCTTATAGGGCTCTCACCTTCAGATAGGAGGATAAGATCATGGCTTTTAAAACACTCTTTCTCGCCCATGCACCAGACGCGGACAAAGAGAAACATCGCTGCTTCATCGACACCGGCAAATATCAGCTGGACGTGGTTATTGTCAAAAGCCAGGCTGAAGCCTTGGAAGTCAGTACACGCTTATTCAGGGAAAAAAAGATTGAGTCCATCCTGCTCTGTCCTGGATTCAGCCACAAGGACATCGCTGAGATCGTCGGCGCCACGGAAAATAAAGTTTCCGTATGCGTAGCCAGGGGCGACGGCCCTTCTAACAGGATCTCCCAAGAAGCGCTGAGGCGGGCAGGATTCTTTTAATTTTTAAGTCGCCGGCGTCTTCCCCTCCCCCCTTTCCGACTTGCCCTTGATATTGATAGCAGCATAATGCGTATTCCATTCGGGAGATTTCCATGACGAACATGGGATAAATCTTGTTTTCTATTTTGAAAGAGGCCAAAGAGCTGGAGAGGATGGACTACCTGGAGTTCATTGCCCGGGTGACCTCCCACATCCCCGACAAGGGCCGGGTGATGGTGCATTATTATGGGCTGTCCCAAGTGCGGCGGCCGGATGAAGATCATCGCTTTCATTACAGACTATTCCGTGGTGGACCGGATCATCAACCATCTGAAACTCCGCTTCATTGCGGAAAAGCCCCCGCCCTCACGTGTCTTCGAGCAGGCCGTCCTAATGGCGGCCGCGGCGGAGGCGGAATATTTTTGATTGCAGCACGGGTGTCATTTTAGACCGGGGCGGAAGTCTATTGTCTTTCGGGCGATTTCTTGGCCGGCCGGAACGATGATTCGACCGACCGGCCTTCTTCGCGGCCATTTCCTGTTCTTGACATCGATCATCAGCCGGATATAACATTTTTATGGCCGCGGGAGTATAGTCATGGGGCTCAGAGGGGATAGATCTCAAGCGTACGGAAAAAGCATACTCCCATCGCCAAAAGGGAGGTCTTCCGTGAAACAAAAGATAATGGCCGTTGTAATCTTGGTTTTCTGTCTCGGGTTCTATCTCCCGGCCCAGCAGAATCCGCCCAAAATCACCCTCGTCCCGGTGGCCGGGCCTGTTTACGTGCTACAGGGAGGCGGCGGAAACATCGGTATCGTGGCCGATCCCGCAGGGATATTCATGATCGACGCCATGATGGAGCCCGTCATAGGCCAGATCCGCGAGGCCATCAAGGTCCAGCCCGGAGGCGAGCGGGTGCGGGTGCTGGTGAACACGCATTGGCACTCCGATCATACGGACGGGAACAAGGCCCTCGGTCCGGGTGCGGTCATCATAGCCCATGAGAACGTCCGGACGCTCCTCGCTAAGGACCAGACCCTGATGGGCGGACAAACGAAAGCCCTTCCGGCGAACGCCCTGCCCGGCGTCACGTTCTCCGATAAGTTGACGGTGTATGCCGGCGGAGAGGCCATCCGGTTGGTCCACTTCCCTCACGCCCACACCGACGGGGACACCGTGGTCTTCCTGGACGGGCTGAAGGTCGTGCACATGGGCGACATGTTCTTCAACGGCATGTTCCCGTTCCTGGACGTGGCCAACGGCGGCGACATCGACGGCTGGGTGCGGCAGCTGGATATCATCCTAGGCGCTCTGCCCGCGGACACCAAGATCATTCCGGGCCACGGCCCATTGGCCGGCATCGCCGATCTCAAGGCCTTCCGCGACATGCTCGCCGCTTCGGCCGACTTGGTCCGAAAACAGATGAAGGCGGGGAAAACGATGGACGAGATCAAGGCCGCGGGCGTGCCGGATAATCTGGCGGCCTGGGCTAAGGGATTCCTAAAAGCGCCCCAGTGGCTGGAATTGGTCTACCGGAGCCTCGAGAAGGGCGCGGACCGGTGAACGAGGAACAGTCGGTCCAGACCCGCCCGGATCCGCTGTCCGGACTGTGGTGAGGAGCGGTTCTTGATGTTCTCCTGTCGCATCCGCGGCTTCTGCCCGTCGTGTCATGCCAGGAGGCTTTAGGAATGGGGCGAGTGGATGCGGGAGGAGCTTCTCCTGGATGTTCCGCACCGCGCATCGCCTATCAGGAGCTTCTGATGGCCGCCGAGGCCAGCGGTGAGTAATTTATATGACCTTCACTTTGATCGGGAGGAGAGGCCTGGGCGATTTCCGGCGCTTCTTAGCTTGACCCGGCTTCCTCGCCTGCCTTGCGCGATTTTCAGATCAATTTGACACCCGTTCACGCTACGATTTACCATCCCTAACGATGGGACGAGGCAAAATCGGCGCTTGAATGCTCGTTCAGCCGGAGCAGCAGAAAAGGAGATTCTTATTAATAACGACTTGGCACTATTTTGGCACCAGTCTGCTGGCTTCTCATCTTCCGGCCGCCTTGTATGCTTTTTTACTTTTCCTTGACATCGGTCCGCGCCCGGGAATACAATTTTTTAAAACTTTGGCAGAGAGGTGAGGCTATGCATAAGATAAGCAAGAATTTATTGATCTTGGTTGCTCTATTTTTGTTTCCTATTTCTGCATCTCCAAATCAGACCTATGTTATAAAAGCCGGGCGTCTGATTGACGGCAAGAGCGCAGAGATCCTTCGTAACGTTATCGTCGTTGTCCAAGGCAATAAGATTACCGCTCTTGGGCAAAATGTGGATATTCCCAAAGATGCCGTACTTTTAGATCTTAGCGACAAAACTGTGCTTCCCGGGTTCATCGATACCCACACCCATATCATGTTGGATGGCGGGGATGACTATGGATCTAATCTTTACAAGAATTCGATGCCATTCCGGGCTATTCAGGCCGTAGCCAACGTAAGCAAAGTCCTCTGGAATGGCTTTACTGCGCTGCGAGATGTAGAGTCTGAAGGGGCTATGTATACCGATGTTGACGTGAAGAAAGCCATCAATACAGGGATTATTCCAGGTCCGCGGTTATGGGTATCCACGCGTGGGTTAAGCATACCGGGACGCTACGGACCGGATGATTATTCGTGGGAACTGGATCTGTTTAAAGGTCTTCAGATGGTCAACGGAACCGATGAGTGCCTTAAAGCCGTCCGAGAGCAAGTCGCCCATGGTGCTGACTGGATCAAAATTTATGTTGATTGGCCTAACTTTATTGACAAAGACGGTGGAATTTCCGGCCAAACAAATTTCACCAAGGAAGAATTAGAAGTCATGGTCAATGAAGCCCACAGACTGGGCCGCAATGTGGCTGCTCATGCCATTAGCCGAAATGGAATTCGAGCCGCACTTGAAGCGGGCGTAAATAGCATCGAACACGGGTGCGGGTTCGATGATCAATTAACGGATCAAGCTCAGAGACAGGGAGTCTATTGGTGTCCGACATTGTTAGCGGCTGAACAGAAAAAGTCCCCACGTCCCAATCAAATGCTTGAAATAGAATATAGGGCGCTCAATAAAGCCTACAAGAAAGGACTTAAGATCGTCCTGGGCACGGATGCCGGTTGCTTTCCTTGGTCTGTCAACCAAGCCAAAGAGTTCGAGTTTTTGGTCAAGAAAGCAGGTTTTAGTCCGATGGATGCTATAAAAGCGGGAACTTCTATCGCTGCTGAATTGCTCGGCCAATCTGCTGAAATAGGTCACTTGGCCCCCGGAATGTTAGCCGATATCGTTGCGGTGCGCGGTGACCCATTGCAGGATATCACGGCGCTTCAGAATGTTATGTTTGTCATGAAAGATGGCAATGTCTTCCGACATGACAAGTAAATGAGGAATATTCAGCTATTACAATTATTCGAGTGGATTGAATAGAAGGGGGAGATTTAAGACGAAAAAGCGTCTTGTGTCGCGGCGCGCAAAAACTATCCTATTTCTATAAGCGCTTCGAGAAGCGCAGTGATTGCGTCGCAAGCGAAGGGGAATATTTTGAGACGCAATTTGAAAGGAGTCTTTCATGAAAACTGAATGTCCGAAAACCAGTCGGTTGCTTCGTTTTGCGATGATTTTTTTATGCGGCCTCCTCGTTTTCCTCGCTTACTGGCCGGGGGTGGCGCAACAGCAGCCCTCCTCACCACTCGGTCCGCTCAGCCCTCGAACCGGCCTTCTGCTAAAGGACGGCATCCTCATCCGGCTCATTCAAACCAGCTCCGGCGACCTGGCGCATGATTACGTATCGCAGATTGCGCTCTGGGATCGCAATCAGGTGAGTGAAGGCTACTCGCGCGCGGCGGAATGGGTAAGTCAAAAGGCCAAGGACTTCGGTCTCGAGCAGGTCACCATCGAGCGCTTTCCCTCCGACGGGAAAATTGAGTATCTCGGCAACGTCGGTCCTCCTCAATGGAAGGTGAAGAAAGCCGAATTGTGGCTCACCTCACCGTTCCAGATGAAGATCACGTCTTATGCCGACCAACCATTGTCCCTGGCCAGGGCTAGTACGAGTGCGGATGTTGAGGCGGAGCTTGTGGACATCGGCGCGGGAAGTGCCGATGCTGATTACGCCGCCGATATCAAGGGCAAGATAGTCCTTACCTCCGGCCATCCTCTGGCGGTCTTTGGGCGCGCGGTTACCAAGGAGGGTGCCGCCGGCATCGTCTCGTCCTGGTCGGTGCCCGATTTTGACCAACTGAACCGGCGGCCGGGCGACTTCCCCGATCAAGTCGGATGGCAACGGATTCCCGCGGAATATACCGAGCGTCCCGGTCACTTTGCCTTTGCCCTTTCCGCCCGCCGCGTCCAAGAACTCCGTATCATCATGCGCCAGGGGAAAGCTCTGCGTGTCCACGCCATCGTCGATGCCGAGCTCGCGCCCGGCAGCCTCGAGGTCGTCACCGGCCTCATCCCCGGTTCAACATACCCCAACGAAGAGATCGTCGTCACGGCCCATCTGGATCACTACAAGCCAGGCGCAAACGACAACGCGTCCGGCAGCGCAACGATTCTTGAGATGGCTCGGACGATGCGCCTTTTGATCGAAACCAGAGATCTTCCGCAGCCGCTGCGAACAATCCGCTTCATGTGGGTCCCGGAATATAACGGCACGTATGCCTGGTTATCGGCACATCTCAATGACCCCGTCAAACAGCTCGCCAACCTCAATTTTGATATGGTCGGCGAGAACCTTTTGAGGACGAACTCCGTGACGGCCTTGTGTTACACATCAGATTCCAATCCTTCATTCCTAAACGCCGTCATGGAGTCGATCGCGGATTTTGGCAACAGGTTCAACAGCGAGCGATATCCGCCTCAGGTGGATCTGTACGTCGGGTCCATTAGCGGCTCGCGCAACCGCATGTTGTGCCCGATGATCCCATACACAACCGGCACCGATCACGAGCTTTTCAATAACTTAAAGATTGGAGCGACAACCTTGGGCTCCTGGCCGGATAATTTTTACCATTCTAGCGAGGATACGCCAGACAAGGTCGACCCGACCCAACTCCACCGGGCTGTGGCCATAGGATTGACTGCCATCACAGCACTCGCCTATGCCGACACCGAACAGGCGCAGGACTTCGCTCGGCTGTCGCTGATCTATGGGAGGAGGCGAATTGCCGGCAGCGAGTTCTCCGCGATCAAATCGCTGCTGAGCGCCACGAACGACGGTTTTGGCGAAGCCAACCGCCTGGCCTATAATCTGATGGCGCATGTCTACCGCCGGGAGCGCGCAGCCATAGGTTCTGCGGCCGTGTTTGCCCGGACAGCTAAAGCTCGAAGCGACGTTGAAAGGACGATGTCTCTACTTAATAGCGATGAGGCCGCGTCGCGGAAAAAAGTTGATGAAGTCGCCTTGCTTAGAGCCGCCGAGCTGAAGGTAGCAAGAGCGCCACGATCTCTGAATGAGGCAGAGAAGCGGGCGGCGCGGCTAATTCCTGCCCGGAATAAAGGAAAGGAACTGTTTAACCTGAGCTATGTCAC
>JAPKZH010000012.1 GCA_026393905.1 Candidatus Aminicenantota bacterium | reverse complement strand
ATCCCGAAACCAGAGAAGCCCTCTGGTCGAGGCCGTCCGCGATGATGTTCCTCATGCTGCCGTGAGAATCATTGACAACAATTTCGGAGGCGCCGGCTTCGAACAGCCCGGCGATGACGGCGTTGACGTCATCGACCATCCAGCGTCTGGCCGGCCCGTACTCGGGAGAGGCGGACGAAACTTGGTCGCCGTGGACGACGCCCCAGATTCCTTCCATATCGACCGAGATGAAGACCTTGGGCCCGGTTTTTTGCCCGGCCGCAAAGGACGTGATAACAGCGCACATCGTAAAGACCACCAACCATTTTTTCATGAAGTCCTCCTTCCGCCGCCGATTATTTTTTCTCCGGAGCGATTTCCCGGATATAGATGTTCTTGAAAGAGAGCGGCGTGCTGTGCGACTGGAGCTCGATCTGTCCCGTCCGGTAAATGGGCTTGTCGCGCTCCCAGTAGTTTTCCAGGGCGACGTTATCCACGACGAGCGCGCCATTGAGATTCACGGTGACGCGCTCATCGATCATCTTAATGTAGAACGAATTCCACTCGCCGATGGGGCGGTCGGCCCGGACGAGCGGCTTGGCCGGCCCGATCTTATTATTGTAGAGCCCGCCCGACCCTTCGGGCCATTGGGCCGGGTCCCAGATCTGGACCTGGGGCGATCCGCGGAGATAAATGCCGCTATCCCCTTTCTCTTCGATCTTCCAGTCCACGAACATCTCAAAATCGGCGTAATCCCTGGCCGTGCAGAGGCTGTGACCTTTGCCGTCAAAAACGAGGACGCCTTCGATCACTTTCCAATGCAGGCGCATGTTATCGGCGGCCTTCCTTTGCTCTCCCCTCAATTTTTCGGCGGACATCTTAGCCCGGCTGACGGGGTCGCCGACCAGTCCCTTCCATCCCGCGATATTCTTGCGGTTAAAAAGTGGGACAAATCCTTCCCGATCCAGAAGAAAGCGGATGTAATCTTCGACGTTTTCCCTGTCGTACTCATTCTCGATCAGCAGGGCGGCCTTTTTTAGGATAAGAATGACATCGAAGCCCGAAAGCCCGTCGGCCCCTGGGGCCGGAAGGGCGATTCTTACTGCCGCCTGGGCGGCCCGTGCCTGCAGTTGCGAATCAACGAGAAATCCGGCGGCCAGGGCCAGGGCTTCCTTTGTTTTGACGTTGGCCAACCCGTTCAGGACGATATTTTTCTCGTCGTTTTCCCTGGCCATCTCCATGGCCTCTTTGAGAAGCGCCCATTTTTTCTCCGGAGACACGAAGGCACTGCTGGTAAGCCGGACGATCCCCTGAAGCGCGTAATTCCGGAATTTTCTCTCTCCCGTCGTCCGGGCGATGCGGAATAGATCCTCTGCGGCCGAGACATCCGGCCAGTTCGACAGCGTATAGACGGCCACGGATTGGACTTGGGGGTCTGCATTCCTGGTCAAGACCATCACGGTCTGAAGGGCATTCCCGCCTGCGATCCTGGCCAGAGGCCTCAGTAAATTCACCTTCTTTACGCCGGATGCTTTATCCAGAGCAATCAAAACCAGGTCTGCCCGTCTCTCCGGATCAGGGATCTGGTTCGCGGCGGACACGACGGCATTTTGAATCGGCAGGACTTCAGCGCCATTGGACGTTGAAAGCAGCAGATCGATGACCTGGGGCAGGTCTCTTGCCCGGACGACATGTTCGAGCGCTGTCAGAGCCGCCCGCCGGACTTCTTCATTTTCATTCTTGGCCTGGGCCAGGACGGCGTCGGCATATTCTCCGGCTTTTCTCTCGGCCAGGATTTCGATCAGCGCGGGCCGCACGGCCGGCGGCGCATCGGCCAGCAAGCCGGCCACCGTCGGAAGCACTTGTTCCGACGGGAATCCTAAGAGCGCCTGCTTGACGGCTTCGGCCTCGTCTTTATCGCCCTTCATTAAAATCGGGATTAAATCATCGAGGATCTCGCTCCCTCCCAGCCGGGCCGCGGCTGGGATCGCGGCCAGCCGGACCGCTTTCTCTTCGCTCTTGAGCTTTCCCCTGACGACAGGATATGCCGATTTATCGCCGCGGCGGCCCAGCATAGCGATGATCTCTGCCTGGGTTTCCGCCGCGACCCGAGCCATCTTTTCGATCCATTTTGCCGTCGCTTCCTCCCCTTTGATCGAGTCGGCCAATTCAAAGGCGCGCTGCCGATATTTCGGATCAGGAGAGTCGGCGGCCACGAGGAGGTCTTCGAAAACCGATTCGCCAAGAATTCCGCTCAGGAGCGTTAAGGCCGCCGCTCTAACCTGGCTGTCGCCCGGCCCGGTGAAATTCTTGATCAGTTCGCGGCTGATCTTGAAAGCCCGATCTTTTTCGCCGGATTCGGCCAGCCTCTGGGCATAGAGGAGATACAGGGAAGCCGCCGAAGACCTTTGGTACGGAGAGGCCGACAGGGAAATTTTTTCGAGGACGGCTTGAGATGCCGGATCTCCGATGTTGGCCAAGGCGAACAGGGCGACCTGACGCAATGTCTCTTCCCGGCTTTCCGCATAGGCTGAAATCTTTTTGACGGCAGCCCTACTTCGGTATTCGCCGAGCGCTTTGATGATAGCGACGGTGTTCACGGCCGGCCCGGCGCTAAGTGCACTCAACAGAGCTTTCTCTGCTCGGGGCGTCTTGATCGTGACCAAGGCCCGAGCGGCCGGCTCGCAAAGCCTCAGGTTCTCCAGATATTCGCTCAGCGGCTTGACGGCCTCATCTTTCCCCACGAGCTGCAGTTCGCTGATGAGAAACGCCTTGACCTCTGAATACCGGGCTTGATCCAGGGCTTCGATGACGGCCTCGGCGAACATCCGCCGCTCTTTTTCCGCTCCCGCCCTGCTTGCGTATACGGCTGCGGCATCAAGCGCGTAGCGGACCAGGCTGTCGTCATCCGCGCCCGGGGG
>JAPKZH010000233.1 GCA_026393905.1 Candidatus Aminicenantota bacterium | reverse complement strand
GCATTCGATAAATCGGGAAAATATGTGAAAACGATCGGTCGTTCTGGGCAGGGACCGGGGGAATTGGGCGGTGCTATTGCTATGACTCTCCTCCCAGACAAGAACGAAATCTATGTGTACGAAGTCAGTAATAGAATGATTTCGGTTTTCAGCACAAGTGGCTCATACCTGAGACAAATACCGGTACGCGGCATGACAAACGATCTCAAGATTGATTCCCGGGGGAATGTCTTCATGATGGATTTTGTAAGGGATACGAGGCTTAAGCCTGGTTTGCGGCAAAAGGTCTTAAAAAAAATGAATCCGGACATGAGCAAAGTCCTTATCGAGTTCACAAGATATTATCTGGAGGAAAATGGGAAAGCGCTTTCGCCCGTCGACTATTGGGTGGTGGACGACAAAGACCACTTGATTTATGGAGCCGCCAAGACATATGAAATCAGCTATTTCAATTCAGATGGAAAACTCGCTCGGAAAATTCTCAGGGATTATGCGCCGGTCAAGGTGACACAAAGAGACATTGACGAATTTCGGAAAACTGCCGTACCTCCGGGAGGCCCTCCCGGCGAAAGCAGGGCATATCGTTATTCCCCCTATCACAGCGCATATCGAAGTTTTTTTATTGATGATCGGGAACACCTTTTTATCCAGACCTGGCAAAGAAGCGATGACAACCGGAAGGATATCCATGATATTTTCGATGCCGATGGACGATTTATCGGTCAAGTCCCATTGCCACGTAACGCGAGTCTCTTCAACCCGAGGATCCGTATTATGCGGAATGTAAAGCTCTATACCATCGAGCCGGACGAAGAGGGATGTGAGGTTGTCAAGCGTTATGCCGTAACCTGGCTGAAAGAATGAATTAAGAAAAACAAATGGCACGCCAACTGATCATGTTGTTTCCCGGCGACGGGCCGGCGCCCCCTTTCTTTAAAAACTATCTCATCCATATCCGGAGTTGGTGGCAGCGACATAAGAATCGATTTTCGACTTCACTCGTTCTGTCAATCTTATTCCACACCTCCATTTTCGGAGCGATCGTCATGGCCGAATTTTCCGTTTTGTCGGCGAAAAAGGACTCCGGCTCGAGAGATTATAAAGCCTTGATGCAGGCGCTCGCAGAAATGGAAAGCGGCCGACCTAGAAATGGAGAGACCGAAAAGGGCTCGGTCAAGATCTCTGAAGCCGACGCTATGAAATCGCTCGGCCAGTCGGCGTTGTTTGATTCAAGAATTAGCAGCAAGGAAAAGGTCCAGATCTTTAAAAAGCTGCTCGAGTCCTCCTTGAAATACAGAAAGTACGAGGACGGAAATTACGTCAATTTATCCGATGTCCCCATGGAGGATATCTATGCTTTGCTCAGTGGCGGCAAAGCCGTCGATCTGTCCACCGGTGATAAAGCTTTTGTTTCCAAACCGATCGGTAAGCAAAATATGATCGAGTTCTACAAGCTGAACGGATTGCGGAAATCCATGATCGAACGGCTGAGGTTGAATGAAGAGGAAGAGAAAGAATGGGCCATGGTCTATGGCGATATGGTCCGCGTCGATACAAATATCGGTACAAGATCCGGCGTGCGAGCGATTCCCAAGGAAATATATTTCCGCGAATGTCCTTATGAACAAATGTTGGCCCAGGGATCGGCCTTGTTTTCCATCATACGAGGATTCCCCAAGTTTGAGATGGGCGCCAGTCAGGTTCAGATGAAGGATACGCAGCCTGCCAAACCGCTTCCTCAGCCTTCGGATAAGCGAGATTTGGTGATCATCCTCTATAGAAACACGAAGCCTGACCAACTCTCTCAGCCTCTTCAGCCTGCGGCCCAGGGCATCAGCTTTTCTCATGAAAAAATCAACCAGATTCTCGATGAGTTAATGGCCATGCCGGAGGCGGAGCAGTTCGACTATTTTCAAAAATATTATTTACGACGGTATGACGCGAACAACGGAGACCTAGCCAAACTGGCCCGCGAATTTCTTTATAATAATCTCAATAGCGTTTTCTATATGGTCGACCATTTCACTTTGGCTTTCGACTTCCTCGAAGAGCTGAATTTTAAAAGGCCGATTTATGATTATTTTCCCCGATACTGGGAGGAACACCAAAAAACCAAGACGGGTATCGAATTTCTGTTCTGCCTGGCAGATGCTTACGACTTTGAAAAAAGGACTTTTACGTATATCTTTGATGTTTATCAGGAAGCCAAAGACGTTCTTGCCGACCGCCTCTATAAAAAGATTTTCAATCTGAAGGCTAAAGCTTATGTCCTGAAGGAAGTATATGAGGAGCTTCGGTCTTTGCTTAAACAAAGAGGATATTATTCCTCCGCTATGATTTCAAAAAAATATATAGAAGAGGAAGTTGCCATTTATAGCCTGCTCGCCGAAATGGGAGGAGATGTCAGAAACCGTGCCCTCTTCGCCCTCGGAATGCTTTATTGGGATGAAGCGAAGCCCGAACTGGCATTTGAGACATGGCGCAAAATCGACGAGTCCTATTCTTTCCAGGCCTACCGGGCGGTCAAACCTTATCTTGCCAGATGGGGAGAGTCTCTAAGCGAAGCCGTCTCGAAGATTACTGAAATCCTAACCTATGATTCCGGCACGAGCGACAAAAAAATGCTGGAAAGGCTTTTGAAATACCATAAATGGAAAAAGAGAGAAACATCCTTTTAAATAAGGGAAAAAGACAATGAAAATCGCGAAGCTTGCCATCGACCGGCCGGTGACGACCTGGATGTTTTACATAGCGATCTGCTTGCTCGGGGTTGTTTCCCTGCGGCAGTTGAGCGTCGATCTCATGCCGAATATCAGCTATCCGCGCATTTCAGTGATGACCCAGTACCCCGGCGTCGCTCCCGAAGAAATCGAAACGCTGGTGACAACGCGTCTCGAGGCCGGCGTCAGCCGCATCCCCGGCCTGAGACGGGTCGAATCCGTCTCCAAGGAAGGCCTATCCTTCTTGACCCTCGAATTCGACTGGGGAGCGGACATGAATTTTACGCTTCTCCATACCCGGGAAGCGCTCGACACTGCCCGCGACATGCTTCCGGAAGGCACCGATAATCCCGTCATCATTCCCATGGATCCGCAGAGCAAGCCGATCCTCGTCATGGCCGTTTCTGGCGAAAGCAATCTCTTGGAGCTCAAAAGTTTCGCTGAGGAGCTCGTCAAGCCGCGCCTCGAACAAATCGAGGGGATCGGCTCGGCGGAAATCACGGGGGGCATCGAGCGCGAGATCCAGGTCGAAATCAACCCGCGGCTCCTGGCGCTCTACGGGTTGACGATCGATGACGTAGCCAGCCGGGTGGACGCATTCAACCAAAACCTCCAGGGCGGGACCATCCGCAAAGGAATGTTCAAGTATGCCATCCGCGTCGTGGGCGAGTTCGAATCCGTCAATGAGATCGGCGAGATCAATCTCAGGACGACCAAGGAAAAAGGGGTCATCCGGCTCAAGGACATCGCCCAGATCAAGGATGCCATTAAAGAACGGCAGGGCATGACCCGGCTCGACCGGGTAGAAAGCATCGGCATCCTTGTCCACAAAGAAGCCGGGGCCAACACCGTCAAAGTCACGCAGCTGGCGAGACAAGTCATTGACCAAATCAAGAAAGAAAATCCTAAGACGAATATCTTCATCGTCTCCGAACAGGCGGGATACATCGAATCCGTCATAAAGGCTGTCTCCGGCGAGATCATCCAGGGAGCGATCCTGGTGTTTCTCGTCGTCTTTCTTTTTCTTCAAGAGTGGAAGTCCCCTCTCATCATCAACGTAGTCATTCCCATCTCGATCATCGCCACGTTCAATCTTCTCTATTTTTATAATATCACGCTCAACATCATGTCGCTCGGCGGTTTGGCCTTGGGGGTGGGCATGCTCGACGATTGCGCCGACGTCGTCTCGGAAAATATCTTCCGCCACCGAAGCTTGGGGAAAAGTCCCCCCGAAGCAGCCTACATCGGAACCAAGGAAGTCGGCGGGGCGGTCACGGCTACAATGCTGACGACGGTCGTCGTCTTCCTGCCCATCATTTATGTTCACGGCGTGGCCGGCCCGTTGTTCAAAGATGCCGCCTTGACCGTAAGCTTCTCCCTTGTCGCGTCGCTTCTGGTCTCTTTGACGCTGCTTCCGATGCTTCAAGCTCGAAAATTGAAGTTCGGCCCCGTCGTATCCGAGCCGGGCCCTGACTTGAGACGGCTTTCTCACAAATGGACAAGCTCACGGTCGAACTTGGGATTTTTACTCTTTCCTTGGAAAGGGCTGCAATGGCTTCTGTATAAGATCCTCAAAGGGATTTATCTCGTTCTGAATTTCCTGGCCAGCTATTTGACCCAACTCCTAGGTCTCGTCTTTCACTATCTGGCCCTTCCTTTCAAGCCGATCATCAAATTCGTGTTCCGGGTTTTCAATTCCGTTTATTTACCCTTCCGCACGCGCTATCAGGGGTGGCTGATATGGAGTCTGGACCATAAGGTCAAGATCGGCCTGACCGCCCTGATATTTTTCGGCGTGACGTTCTATATCGGGGCGCTGCTCCCCCGAGAGCATATGCCGCCGATCAAAGCCACGTCTTTTGAACTACAAATGAAAACCCCCGTCGATTATTCGCTTGAACAGTCGGCGGATATCGTCTCGGCCCTCGAGCAGAGTCTGAAAGCGATGCCTCCGGTCAAGGTCACCTTCTCCCAGATCGGGATTGTCAGCGGGATCTTTGTCGAAGTGGATAAGTCGTCCCAATTGGAACCGACGTTGGAGAACTTGCGACGACGGCTTGCCGATTACCCCGACGTCAGCTACACGGTCGCTCGAGAAGAGTCGGCGCTGGCGGAATTCCTCGCCTTTTCTTCCGCCCAGATCGTCCTCAAGGTTCAAGGGCTCGAGCTGAGTCGACTGAAACTGATTTCACAGGAATTTGTGGAGCGGCTGAAAAACATCGGGGGCCTTGTCGACCTGAACACAAACATCGGAGAAGGGAAGCCGGAATTCAGAGTTAAAATCAGGAAGGACGCCCTGGAGCGATACGCTAACCTTTCACCAAGCGTCATCACCAACTATCTGGTCAATGCGGTTCGGGGAAAGAGAGCGACCCAGTTCAGTGAAATGGAGAAAAAGTACGATGT
>JAPKZH010000186.1 GCA_026393905.1 Candidatus Aminicenantota bacterium | reverse complement strand
CCCGGATTCCGAGATTCTGCTGGTTCGCCTGGGCCACACTTATCTGGTCACGGGAAAATCTCAGGAAGCCTTGAAGACGATGGATAAGGTCCTGGCTTTAAACCCTCAAAACGTCGATGCCCTGACCGTCTGTGCCGGCATTTTGGATGCGACGGGCCGGAAGGAAGAGGCCCGCTCTTATTATGAACGCGCCCTGGCCATTGAACCGGAAAGCCGGCACTTGAGAATGAGCTATGCAGGGAATCTTGCTTCCAGCGGCAAATTGAGAGAAGCGATCAAAATTTACGAGACATTGATCGGCGATTTTCCAGAAGAACAGGCCTTCAATCAATACGCTGGCATCGCTTATTCTTACCTCGGCGAATTCGACCGGGCGATTTCTCTCCTTCAGCAGGCCGTGGCCATAAGGCCGACGCCTGTCGGCTATTTCAACCTGGCCCTGGCATATGAAAAAAGCGGCAATCTCCAGCAAGCGGTAAAGTATTTCGGGCTTTACCTGGAAAATTCCCGTGGTGAAAGCGAAGTCAATGTTCGAAAGGCCAAGGCCGAGATCGAAATCCTGGAAAAGAAACTAGGGCATTCGCCGTTTTGACGGCGGTCACGAAGCCCGCCTGAGGAAACTCAAAACCAGGAATCATTCCGGATAAGTTCGGCGATCTTACAAAATTTCCTTTCTTTTCATTATTTTTGTATTGACAATTTTCATGAGCGGGATTAATTTATAGCTATCCTAAGAATTTGGAAGGAGGGTCTTTATGAAAAAAATTCTCATCGCTGCTTTTATCGTTTTCCTTTTTGCCGGCTTGGCCGGGATGAGCGCCCAGGAACGGGGCTCTATCACGGGCATCGTCAAATCCAATGAAGGGACGCCGGTGGCCAATGCCGTCGTCAAGATCACGAGCGACCTGCTGCCCGCCGGGCGATCGTTCACGACGGGAAAGGACGGCCAATTCCGGTTTCCGGGCATTCCGCCGGGCACCTACATCCTGACCGTAACCCATCCGGATTTGGTACCGGTCATTGAAAAAGAAGACGTCATCGTCGGACTGGGAAGATCGGCCCAAGTTACGGTGGTCGTGGTCGCCGTAGGAAAGGTCGAGGAGCAAGTGACCGTCACCGCCAGGTCCCCGGTGATCGACCTTAAATCCACGGAGATCTCGTCGAGCTGGCAGAAACAACTCGTCGAAAAACTCCCGCTGGGGCGCTCCTATGCATCACTCTGGCAGCTGGCGCCAGGCGTCGCCGACAACCGCGATTTCGCCCCGAACGCCGGCGGCAACAAGCAGGACAATGTCTTCCTGTACGACGGGTCTAACATCACCAACCCGTTTTTCGGAACGCTCGGCGCCAACTTCTCCGAGTTGGATATCGCCGAGGTCAATATCAAGAGGGGCGGCATCAGCGCTGAGTTTGGACGGGCCGCGGGCATGGTGACAAACGCCATCACCAAATCCGGGACGAACCAGTTCTCGGGCAGTTTTCGATTTGTTTATGAACCGACAAAGCCGGAGATTCCG
>JAPKZH010000386.1 GCA_026393905.1 Candidatus Aminicenantota bacterium | reverse complement strand
TTACTGGGGCGCTTTTATCCTGACGGGAGAATACTAGACAACTAATTTTTGATCGAAAAATCTTTCATTCTGGATTTCGTTTTGTTCCCGCCCTCCAAAACAGCGGTCACTACCCAGAAATATTTTTCATTCGGTCTGAATTTTTGGCTGACTTCCCGAGAGGGACTGAGTTCATTGCCCGTGAGAGATTCGCTTCGCCAAATGAGATCGAGCGAGGCGTCGAACGTTTCGATGATGTAATATTTCGCGTTTGGCACGCTTTCCCAAATAAACCTCAGCTCGCCACTCGAAACTGCTTTATCGACGGGTGAGATAAGTTGGATATTGGCTGTCGGTCCTCTTCGAAAGTCGGATCTTGATGAAAAGTGTAATACCGAATATGTCGCTATGGCCGCCACAAGAACGATGGCCGAGACCGCGGAAACCGTATTCCATGACCAAGGTCTGGCCAAAGGCCGTGCCTGAGGACGTTCGGCCTTGATCGCGGCCGGCCATTTTCGATCGAACGAAAAGAACAAGTTTTTCGGGAGGAGGACAGGATTCTCTGGAAGAAGGCTTATGATCCTCAAGATAATCTTTGTAGACTTGTTTAAGATCGACGAGATTAGTTTTCATAGAAAACCCCCTTTATCTCCAATCTTCTTTTCAGGTCTTTGAGACCCCGGTAATACAAATTTTTTGTCTTCCCTAACGTCCATTTCCGCAATTCGGCTATTTCGTCCAAATCCATGCCCGACAAATACATGCTGATGACATATCTCTGGGATTCCTTAAGTTCGCCCAAGGAACTCAGCAAAATTTCCTTCAGGCCGTCGCTCTGCGACTGGCTTTTGCCAAAGGAATGACCTTGGATTTCGACAAGATTATGATTGAGCTCTTTCAACGCCTCCGTTTCTTTTCTAGAACTCTTGATCGTGTCGATGACAACAGAATCCACGATCCTACTAATATAAGACTTAAAAGCCGTAATTTTTTTATCATTTTTTTCAAATACCTTAAAAATTCTGATGTAAATATTTTGGAGCAGATCATCCTGATCAATACCGTATTTCTGATACCCGAAAGAATTGACCCTGGAAACGATATATCGTGAAAAATCCAGAATGAGCTTCTCGGGGTAATTCTGCTCGGGCACTCTATAGTTATTTTTCAAGGTCGCCCTTAATCTGGATATTTTATCAGGAAACTCTCCGCCGGGGCAAACGCGGCATGAGTAAGGGCCACGAGAACCCGGGGTCAAAGCTACTTTTTACGCAAAATGACCGGGGGGGAGTTGCGTAAAAAGTAGCATTGACCCCGTATTCTTCTTGACAAGCCCCCGCCTCTAAAAATAAAGTCTAAAGTCTTATGGAGAAAATGGGGATAAGAAATTGGTGCCGCGTACAAAGAGCACCTTTCGCAATTTTATTTGTCCCCATTTTATTTCCCCATTTTCTTTAGGAGGGCACCGCATGAAAAAAACTACAATCCTTGCGCTCGCGTTTCTTGTCTGGGGGCTAGTCGCAACTCCGGCAGCTGCCACCGCTACCCCTGCCGCGGCAGCCCAAAAAATCTACTGGGGGGATTCCGTCCCCAAGGGCTGGAACGGGAACTGGCCCCCGAAGTTCCTGACCGTCCCCGAAAAGACGAGATACGAACGGACCACATCATACTTCGAGCTCCTCGAGTTCATCGACATGCTCAAGTGGTCGAGCGACAAGGTCTATGTCATCAATATGTTCACGACCTCTCTGCGCAGGATTTGCCCGGCCGTGGTCCTGGCCAGCCCGCGCGTCACATCTCCCGAAGAGGCCGTGAAATCCGGAAAGATGGTCGTCTACCTCCAGGGGAACATCCACCCCTACGAACCGGAGGGCAAAGAGGCGCTCCTGATGCTCATGCGCGAAATCCTCTTCGGCAAAATGAAGCGCGCGCTCGACAACCTGATCATCATCGTCTGCCCGTGTTTCAACATCGACGGCAACGAGACCTGGACCTTGGGCGAGGGCACGCCCCACATCATCGGGTCGGGCAACAACGCCCAGAATTTGAATCTCAACCGCGACGCGGTCAAGCTTGAGACGATCGAGGTCAATGGGCTTTACCGGACGATCTTCAACCGCTGGGACCCGACCCTGATCTACGACGGACATATGATGGGCCGCGTCCAACACGGCTACGCCATCGGATACGCCACGTGCACCGTGCCCGCCGCCCATCCCGGGCCGCGCGGCTACGTCTTCGATAAGCTTTTCCCGGCGGTGCGAGAGGCGACGCGGAAAAACTTCGGCCTCGAAGTTTTCACCCACGGCGGGACGGACAACAAGTGGCCGCCGACGATCTGGAACCACGAGGCGGCCATGTGGACCAACGAAGCAAAGTTCGTGGCCAATGCCTACGGGCTGCGAAACCGGATGGCCATCCTGGCGGAGACGCCGGGGCACGAATCCTTCGAGCGCCGGATCTATGCCAGCTATGCGCTCGTCGCCGGGATCCTGGAATACGCCAACGCCCACGGCCAGGAAATGCAGGAGATCTGCCGGAATGCCGATCGCGAGGTCGTCGAGGCCGTGAAGACCAAGGCCGAGAGCGGCGAGCTGAAGAATTATGTTGCGGGCAAGTATGAATCCTGGGGCAAGATCGACATCCTGGCGTATAAAGAGAGGAACAGGTCCGAGTATATCCCGGGAACGAGCGTGCGGGCGAAGATCCCGGCCCACATGCTCGCGGCGCCCGAAGTCGTCAAGGGCGTTGAGGACATGACCAAGCCGGTCGGCACGGCCGAGGCAACGATGCCGCGCGGCTATTTGATCCCGGCGGAGCTGGATTTTATCGCCGAAAAACTGAGGACGCACAATGTCAAGGTCGAGGTCTTGGCCAAACCGATCAAGGTGACGGGCGAAGAGTTCGTCATCGATAAGATCGGCAGGGGCACGGGCGGGGGCTATAATTTGGTGAAGCTCGAGGGAGGATTCGTCAAGTCGGCGGTCAAGGAATTCCCGGCAGGCACCTTCCGGGTGGACATGGCGCAGCCCATGGCTAATCTTGCTTTCTACTGCCTCGAACCCCAGGCCGCAGACGGTTTTGTAGGCTGGGGCGTGCTGGACAGCTACCTTAAATTAATCGGCGCCGACAAGCGCAGCGTCGTCTATCCGATCTACAAGTATTTCAAGATATTGGAGTAAGAAAGACCGGAAAGACCGGGGTCAAAGCTACTTTTTACGCTAATTTTTTACCGAGAAAGTAAGTAAAAAGTAGCTTGGACCCCGTTAAGTTGACCCCGTCAAGATACAGAATGGGCGGGTTCAAGCGATATTGACAGAAAAAGGCTTTGTCGATAATCTAACAAGCGGTGGACATCAAGCATCATAGACAGGAATAAGACAAAAAGGAATGCACGGTGAGCATGAAAAAAGCTATTTTTGTTTTTTTGGCGACAATGTTCGCTCTGGTCCTTATCAAAGCCTCGACCGCCGACAAGCTGTCCCCGGTCGAGGAACTGGGCAAAAAGCTGTTCTTCGACACGAACCTTTCCACCCCCCCGGGCCAGTCCTGTGCCGCCTGTCATGACCCAGTGGATGGATGGACCGGTCCCACAGAAAATACCAGCGGAGTGTATGAAGGAGCTCTCAAGGGCAGATTCGGCAACCGCAAGCCGCCTTCCTCCGCATATGCCGGGGAGAGCCCGATTTTCTTCCTGGACAAGAAGGGGAATTTCGTGGGCGGTATGTTCTGGGATGGCCGGGCCATGGGCGCCGAGCTGAAGGACCCTCTGGCCGAGCAGGCCGGCGGACCGTTCCTGAACCCGCTCGAGCAGAACAACCCCGATAAAAAGGCAGTCGTCCAGAAAGTCAAGAGTTCCGGCTACGCCTCCCTTTTTGCGCAGACCTGGAAGGTCAAAGCCGAGGACTGGGACAAGAACGTCGACAAAATCTACGAATATATCTGCCGGTCCATCGCGGCCTTCGAACGTTCCGAGGAGGTCAATCCGTTCAACTCCAAATTCGACCTTTTTTGGAAGAATATCTCGGCCAAGAACCTCAAGGCCGCGGCGATCGATCCGGCTAACCGGAAAAGTTACGCGAACCTGGGTCTGGACGAAGCCGAGCTCAAGGGGCTCATGCTTTTCAACACCAAGGCCAAGTGTTCCCAATGCCACACCCTGGAGCCCGGGCCGAACTACAAGCCGCCCGTGTTCACGGATTACACATACGACAACCTCGGCGTCCCCAAGAATCCCGCCAATCCTTTCTACACTATGGATAAAAAGTTCAACCCGGAGGGCAAGAACTGGGTGGACCTCGGGCTAGGCGGCCACCTGAAATCCGTGCCGCAGTACACCAAGTACGCGGAACAGAACATAGGGAAACACAAAGTCCCGACGCTGCGCAACGTCGACCTTAGGCAAAACCCGAACTTCGTCAAAGTCTACATGCACAACGGCGTTTTCAAAAGTCTCAAAGAAGTCGTTCACTTCTATAATGCCCGGGATCTTGGCAATTTCCCGCCGCCCGAGGTGAAGGCCAATATGAACACCGACGAGATGGGCGATCTCGGCCTGACCGACGAGGAAGAGAATGCCGTCGTCGCCTTTCTCAAGACCCTGTCCGACCACTTCGTCCCCGGCAAGAAATAGCAAGAATAGCCGCTTAGCGCGCCAGCTCGCGGTGGCGGAAACAGGCGACCGTGTGGTCGTTGACCATGCCCACGGCCTGCATGTGCGCATAGACGACGGTCGGGCCGAGGAATTTGAATCCCCTCTCCTTTAAGTCCTTAGCCCAGGCGACCGCCTCATCGGTGAAGGCTGGATAATCCTCGAGCTTCCGCAGTTTGTGGATGATGGGCCTTCCGCCGACCCATGACCACATGTACTTGGCGAACGTGCCAAACTCTCGGCGGACGTTCACGAAGCATTTGGCATTATTGACCGCCGCTTCGATTTTGGCCCGGTTGCGGATGATACCGGGGTTCTTCATCAGCCGTGCCACGTCGCGGGCGCTGAAGCGGGCGACCTTCCGAAAATCGAAGCCGGCGAACGCTTTGCGGAAATTCTCGCGCTTGTCCAGAATCGTCCGCCAGGACAAGCCGGCCTGAAAAGCCTCCAAGACAAGGAACTCATAGATTTTCCGGTCATTATGGACCGGCGAGCCCCACTCTTTATCGTGGTACATCAAATAGAGCGGGTCATCGAAAGTCGGCCAGGGACAACGCTTCAGATTTTTTTTCATTGGTTCGAATTCCGCCAAATCAATTCATTTCATTTTTTTCGGTGGATGTCCCCGGAATTCGGTTTCTTGAATCACCGTCGTCGGCGCCTTCGCCATTTTGTCCCCGAAGGAAACGCCTCTTTGAACAGGCCCTCGAAGGATTCTCCCCCTTCGGGCGTCCGGCCTTTCTCGATCAGAAAGAACAGACGGGAGGCTTGATCATAATGGGACCGCTTCTGCAAGGACCACCGCATGTGCCCCGTCCGGATGGCCCTGATCATGCTCCGTAGGATAATCATGATCTGGATGACATTCGCCCGCAGGTTCCGGGGGATGGTCGCTCTCATTTGGGCGCCCAGGAAAGCGTTCTTCAGGACCAGGTTCGGGTCTCCTTCCACCCCGGCCAGCAGAGGTTCGATCCAGGGCCAGAAGATGAGGGCATGCATTTCCTCCAGGGAAAGCAAGAATCCCCGCGACTTTGCCCGGTCTTCGATATCCAGGAGCGCGCTGAGCCGGGAAGACAGGTTTTGGTCGGCCTCGTAATCTTCGCCGATCCGGCCTAGGATGTACTTGAGGAGGCTGTATTTCCGGAGCGCCTCGAAGACCGGCCGCGTCTCATAGGCGAGGTCCTTGTTGAGCTCTTCGTAGAGGCGGGACCCAGGGGAGGCAGCCAGCAACTGGCGATGGGAATATATCGCCCGCTCTGTGGCTTCCTCGATATCGAATCCCAGTCGTGCGGCGTGCCTGATCACCCTCCAAATGCGGACGGGGTCCTCGGTGAAGCGCTCTGCGGGATCGCCGATGACCCGGACCTTTCGCCGGGTCAGGTCCTCGAGGCCTCCGACGTAGTCGATAACGGAGAATGTGACGGGGTCATAATAGAGGGCGTTGATCGTAATATCCCTCCGGAAAGCATCCTCCCGGGGCGTCCCATACACGCTTTTCGGCTCGATTACGGCCTCAGGGTTGTTCTCTTCGGAAGGCCCTGCCTCACTCCTGAACGTCGATACCTCGATGACTTTGCCGTCCGCAAAATGGATATGGGCTAAGCGAAAACGTCGCCCGATGACATAGACGTTCCGGAAACGCTTCTTGATCTGTCCCGGCCGGGCGTCGGTGACGACGTCAAAGTCCTTCGGGTGCTTCCCCAACATCATGTCCCGGACCGCTCCCCCGGTCAGATATGCGATGAAACCCTGCCTGTGGATGCTGTAAAGGATTTTGAGGACATCCGGGTCGATGTCACCGTGCGAAATCGGGTGCCCCGGTCTCTCTAGAATGACGAGTCCATCGGGTCGTTCAGGAGCCGTGTGCTGTTCGTCCATGTTCTCAAGCCGTTCCGGACAAACAT
>JAPKZH010000124.1 GCA_026393905.1 Candidatus Aminicenantota bacterium | reverse complement strand
TAGGTCTTCGACTTCCTTGGCTCTTACCAAATCAATTTCAGACTTTCCAGCAAGTGCTAAAGCCGTTCTATAGTCTTCTATTTTTTTAAGTAGCTCAGCATTTTGGAGCTTGTCATTAAAATCCTTCGCAGCATTCTTTGCTTTTATAAGCTCTTCTTTAGTTTTCACAACAGTATTGGAAACTGTTTTTAATTCTCCATCTGTTGCTTTTAAATTGATGTTCAAGTCATCAAACGCATCCTTATTTTTTTGTCCCATGGCATAAAGCTCTTCACCGAATTTTGATATAGAAGCTCCCATATCAGTTCGTTTTCCAAACTTATCAGCCGCAGATTGAAGATAGCCAAATACAGATATAGCAACGCCTAGAGTCCTTTCGATAGTTCCGACAATAGCCATGAAGGATTTCGCTATGACATCAGCGATGCCTTTGAACAATGAAACCAGAGCTTGGCCGAAGGCAATCCAATTCATTCTATTCACGGTTATCGAATCGTTAAGAGAATTTATTTTTCCAGTAGTCGAGTCAATGCTGTTTCCAATATCAAATATCTCTGAAGCAATGCCTCCTATAGTCTCAAGCAATTCACCCCAAGCGCCTTTTTGTGCCTTTATTTTTCCTGAGAAAGTCTCAAGGTTCCTCGCGGCGAACCCTGAGTATTGAGAATCAAGATATTCTAAGGCTACTCCAGCTTTATTTTGTTCTGCGGAAAGATCAGCTAGCTCAGGAATGAATTGGGCTATAGCAATGCTCGAACCCTTTAAGGATTTAGTCAGGGCAGTAAAAGCTGTTTCCAGAGGAATGTCACGGGCGATGGACAGATCGGCAGCGACCTTAAGCATTTTCTGAATCTTGTCTGCGGATATTCCAGCCGCAGTCCCCATCCTCGCCAGATTTAGAACAGCCTCATCGGAAGAAATTCCCATACGAACAAACCAATACCAGCTTGCAGCTTGACCAAGCCAAGACCAAAACCGCCGACGCTGTTCTTGGTTTCCTTGGCCGAGTCGCTTACGTCCTTGAGCGTATCGTTGATCTTGTCGAGGCTCTTAACGGCTTTCTCGGAATTAACCGCGATCTCTATCGTCAGCTGGTCTTTGGTCGTTGCCATCCTACCTATCCCCTTCGGTTGCCTTTTACTGCATTAACCGTTTTATTGTCGCTACCCAAGATCGCCTTAGCGCGACTCCAGAATTTTTGGTCATTGTAGAATGGCAGAAACCACGATAGCAGGTCGATCCACCAGTCCGGTTGATCCATCATTGGACCTTCTTCCAGCATTATACCTGTTTCAGCCGTAATGACTAAGGCTTGATACAAACCTGCCACGGAGCTATCCCAGGTAGATTTGCCAGGACAGAACCCGTACAATTGGCCGCCTTTCTCAATATAGATTGGGAATAGCGAGGCATCCTCGGAGGTGAAGTCGTGTCGATCCTCGCGGCAGCGCCTGAGCGATTTGATTCGATCAGGGCATGCCGAGCATTGAAAAGATTTTCGGCGCTCGGGAGTAGCATTCTGGAGCTCTATGAATGCTATTATTTTTTTTTCATCCCTTCCGTCTTTTTCTTCGTAACTGCCTCACGCGCGCGGTATAGGTCATTGACCACGTCAGCCGATACCAACTGCTCCATAAGCGCGAAGCTAGTTCCTCCGTCCTTTTCTTTGCTGTGTAGTATGTGCTGCTCAACCGGCACCGACGCAGGATTGATAATATCGACCAAGGCACATCGCACCTCTTCACCGATAAAGCTGATATGTATTTGCATCTCGCCATCTTTCATGGCGGCTTGCTCATTCTGCACTTTCTTAGAAAGGGCAAACGGAAGCACCTTGCGCATGATGAACCAAGTCGGTTCGTCCCCTGGACTTAGGCCGAGCAGGCTCTCGTCAAGGGTTTCAGTGTATTTCGCATAGTCTTCTGGCGAGCAATTAAGAGCCGAGTCGATCTTGATTGCAACCCTTAAAGTCTCCGATTTTTCCTGGAAGAACGATAGCCATTTGTGTAACTCCTAAAAAAAGAGGCGCCTATATTGACGCCTCTTTCCACTCAAATATTATCACGCATCAAATGTAGCTTAGCGTAAGCTCGTCAGCTGCATCAAGGGCTGTCTGGTATCCGGTTCCTACAAACGAGACAGGGATTGATCCGGTGTCAGGCAGCGAGAAAGTCGGTACGTTGAAAATAACTTTCGGCGCTGCGACCTGTAGCCTTCGTCCAGCAGCCTCTCCAAGCACAAGAGTAATATCTTGAGCGGTGAATGCTAACAGGTCGTTGAAGAACCGGACCA
>JAPKZH010000244.1 GCA_026393905.1 Candidatus Aminicenantota bacterium | reverse complement strand
AACGAAGCCAAGGTGATCTGAGAAGGGGAAGGAAAATGTTTTTAGTATTCATCGAAACACGTGAAGGAAAAATCAAGAAGAGTTCTTTGGAAGTCCTTTCCGAAGCCCAGAGACGAGGCGGCGAGCTCGGAGAGGACGTCGCGGCTGCTCTTTGCGGCTCCAACATGGATTGCCTCAATCCCGAGATTTTTTCGTACGGCGCCTCAAAAGTTTTTCTCCTGGAGAATGACCAGCTCGGCATTTACTCGTCCCAGGGCTATGCGACGGCCCTCCATCAGTTGGCCCAGGAGCTTCACCCGAAGGCGATATTTTTTGCGGCAACCGCGATGGGCAAAGATCTGGCGCCGCGGCTGGCGGCCAGGCTCGGCGTCGGATTGGCCTCGGACTGTACAGGGATTGCCGTGACAGACGGGAAGATGGAGTTCACCCGGCCGATCTATGCCGGAAAGGCCTTCCTCTCACTCAGCCTGAAGTCTTCCCCGCAGCTGGCGACCTTGAGGCCGAATGTTTTTCCCCTCGGCGAGCCACGGAACAGGGCCGGCGAGGTGGTCAAAAAAGACGTGGCCATCCCCGAAAGCCGGATCAAAGGGTTAGTCGCCGATATTTTACGGGAAAAAGGCGAAGAGATGGACGTCACCGAAGCCGACGTCATCGTGTCCGGCGGCCGAGGGATGAAAGGCCCCGAGAATTTCGCCCTGCTCAAGGAGCTTTCGGCAGTCATCCCGCGTTCGACCGTCGGCGCTTCACGCTCGGCCGTCGACTCCGGCTGGATCGGGCACCAAAGCCAGGTCGGCCAGACCGGGAAAACCGTGTCCCCCAATCTTTATATGGCCTTCGGCATTTCGGGGGCGATCCAGCACCTGGCGGGGATGTCCTCCTCAAAATTCATAGTGGCCGTGAACAAAGATCCCGATGCGCCGATTTTCAAGGTGGCCGATTACGGCATTGTCGGCGATTTGTTCCAGGTGATTCCGCCCTTAAAGGAAGCGCTCAAAAAAGCCCTTGCCGAGTAAGCTCCGGGGTCAAACCTCAACTTTCAACAAAATCCATGGAGCGTCGGTTCCTCAAGATCGTTCTCGATTGTCTTCCAGAATTGTTGAATGTTGAGGTTTGACCCCGCTTATTTTTCGGAGGGCTCGTCTGGGGCAATCTGCAGGAGGAGCTGGTTCTTCTCCGAGCGCTGCTCGCCGACGCTCGTCACGTAGACCGCCGGATCGTCGACCACCGGGCACTTGTTTTCGCAGATTCCGCATCCGATGCATAGGTCCAGGTCAACGACCGGCGCCTTCTGGGTGGCAACGGTTCCGTCGGGGAGCTTGGTTTCGGCCATGACGAACTTGATGGCCTTGGGCGATGTCGGGCAGTGCTCTTCGCAGACGATGCAGGGCCGGCCCAGGAAATAAGGGAGGCATCGATTCTTGTCGATCCAGGCCGTGCCGATCCTGACCTTGATCTTCTCTTCAATCGTCAGCTCCTTGATGGCGCCGGTCGGGCAGACCTGAGAGCAGAGGGAACAATAATATTCGCAGTAGCCGATCTTCGGGACGAGCATGGGCGTCCAGAGGCCTTCGGGGCCGGCCTCGCTCACGGCGGGCTGGAGCCCGTTGGTCGGGCAGGCTTTCAAGCACTCGGAACACTTGACGCATTTCTCGAGGAACTGCTTTTCGGGAAGCGCGCCCGGCGGCCGGATGAGCTTTTCGTGGGCCCGTTTCACGGATTGCGAGATACGGAAAAAGGGCACGATAAAAAACGCCAGCAGCGACGTCAGGATCAATTTTCTTCTTGTCAGGTCCACGGCCGGGGCCTTTTCCGGCGCGGCCTTGGCCGGGAAGGTGATCGCCTTTGTCGGGCAGATCGCCGCGCACGTTTCACAATAGACGCATTCCGAGCTTTTCCAATCCTTGTCCGGCCAGGGATGGGCCTGGGTTTCGCAGTGGAGCGTGCACAGGTTGCATTGGATACACTTCTCGTCGTCCACCTTCAGCTTGAAAACATTCCAGCGCGAAAGAAGCCCCAGGAACGCGCCCAGCGGGCAGACGTAGCGGCACCAGAATCTCTCCCGGACCATATTCAGGAGGATGACGGCGAGCAGAATCAGGCCGATGAAGAAGCCCTGGAGGAACGTCGAGTTGAGAGTCATTTTCTCAAAGACCTGGGTGAGGCTGTCTCCCAGAGCGTTGAGATGCAAATTGTAGACGAAGCCGATCAGCATATAGAAGCCCTGGGCAAAAGCCGGCAGGACGCTGGTCGTCATCGACCTGTAGAGAAAGGACAGCGGGTCGAGAATCCCCACCAGGTCCAGGGTGAAGACGGCGCTGATCAAGATAAAAAGCAGGACGAGATATTTCCAGCCCAGGCCGCCGGTCGCGACTTTTTTGGGCCGGAGCAGCTTGGCTTTTTTAAAGAGAAAAGAGAAGACCTGGTGGATCGAGCCGAGCGGGCAGACCCAGCCGCAAACGACACGGCCCAGGACGAGCGTCACGACGACAGTGATGGCGGCCAGCCAGAAAGAGGCAAAGAGGATCCTGGCGGCGATGGCCGTAGCCACGGCCAGAAGTGGGTCGAAGTGGAAAAAGACCTCGACGTGCCCGATGTAGTCCTGGCCGGCGAAGTGCGTTCCGAACAGGAGATAGAGAAACAGCCCGAAAAAGGCGGCCTGGACCAGGACCCGGATGGCCTGAAGGGTCCTGTGCTTTTTAGACCGTTCTTTTTTCAATGCGCAGCTTCTCCAGCTGGAATTCTCCGAGCCCCTTCTCTTTGCCGAGGCGGAGGTACGGCAATTCCTGGGGCGG
>JAPKZH010000083.1 GCA_026393905.1 Candidatus Aminicenantota bacterium | reverse complement strand
AGTACTACCTCTACGATCAGGGGCGCTGGGGTTTCTCGCCGTGGGACCAGCCCGAGCGGTATCGCAACGAATCGGCGCTTACTCACGCCCCGAAGGTGACCGTACCATTCCTGATCATGCACGGGACGGCCGACCCGACCGTTGGCTTTATGAACGCCGTCGCCTTCTACAACGCCCTGCGCTACAACGGCAAGAAGGCCGTGCTGCTGGCGTATCCAAACGAGGGGCACGGGCTGCGCGGGATGGCGAACCGGAAGGACCTGACGATCCGGTTCTTCGAGTTCTTTGACTACTACTTGAAGGGCGCGCCGGCGCCGAAATGGCTGGCCGAGGGCGTGCCTTATTTGAAGAAAGAGGCGGGCGTCTCCAAATAATCTGGCGCGTTTCTTGATACTTCGTTTCCGATGTGCCAGGGGCTCTATGACGAATAGTGCGGAGGAAAAAGGGGGAAGAGTACGGCAGGATTATTAAGGAAGCCATAAGGCTTTCTGTTTTTTAGGTCCAGTAAAGAGTTTCTGATACTTTCGCAAGGATATCTCAGCTATCTTCGATGGACAAAGCTTCGGGCGGAAACAGGAAGGTCTCGCACTCAGGGACGAGGAAGTCGATCGAACGATGGAATTTTCATCGGCGCACCGCCCTCGAGGGCAGACTTGTGGGCGACAATTCCCGGAACAGTAAAGGCCAGCGCTTCATAGATATCAATGGCCGGCTTCCGCTTATTGACGAGGGCATCGATGAACTCATGCGTGAGGAACGTGTGCGAACCGTCATGGCCGCTGGAATGGCGAAGCGGCTCGGGCAGCATATCCGTTTTCCACCACTCGGGCACCGCGTAGGTTTCGAAAGAGGACTTTCGCCGGGCGAATCCCGCATCGTCTTTTTCGGTTTCATCCGAGATCCGGCGAATGACAGGGGCCGTGCCGTTTGGATGCTGGCCGAAAAGACTCATCCGGCTTCCATACCATTGACCTCTTTCGCAGCCGCCGAAGGCTCCTCTCCAGAAGACCATGACTCTGAATGAATGCCCTCGATCCGTTTTGAAAAAGGCCGCCTCGCTCCAGAACGGATTTTTATAGACGTTCGGGAAGCTGATAGGATCCTTGTCTCCCCAGCCCGTGGCCGTCACTTCGGTCAGACGCTCGCCGGTGACGCCGACCAAATACGAAGTGCAGTGAGTCGGGTAGAGCATGGGCGGAAAGCCGTGACGCCAGGTCGGCTGGCCTTGGGCGTCGTACCAGAGGGTATATTCCATCCCGGGATGGAGGTACTCCGCTTCGGAATAGAAAATCTCCCCGAATTGACCCTCTCGGTAGAAGCGGCGTGCCGAAATCACGATCTGGTGATAAAAACTTGTCTCGGCCATCATATAGGTCAGGCCGGTCGCCTTGATGCAATCGAGAAGCTCTTCCGCTTGCTCCAAACTGATGGCCGCAGGCACGGCGCTGATGACGTGTTTTCCGGACTTGAGACAGGCTGTGCAATGCTGCACGTGATCGGGGGCGCCGGTGAATACGGCGACCGCGTCCACGCTTTGATCTTTGATGAGCTCTTCCAATGAATTGTAAACATTGGAACATCTATAAATATCCATCAGGCGTTTGCGGCGGTCCTCCCGGAGATCGCTGACAGCCTGGACAATGCAGTTCGGATGCTCATGCCAGTAAAAATCGGACCCGAATCCGCCTCCGACGACGCCGATTCGGATTTTCTGTGTTGATAATGAGGAGGCGATATTCGGATGTGCCGGGCCTGGCTTCAGTAATCCCGGGACGAGCGACATGCCGGCGAGGGCCGAGCTGGCTTTAAGGATGAAATCCCGCCGCGTCAAGGACTTTTTCATTTCGGGATGGCTTTCTTGACTCATCGACTTCTCCCCCTTCTTGCATGATGTCTAAATGCATACTCCTTTGCTTGAAAAATTTTATCCTCTGCCGATGATCGAAGTCAAGCCGTCTTGACAGCTTCTTTTTTCGCGATTTATCATCACCAAAAAGTTTCCTCTCCAATTTACATCAGGCCTCTGTTGAGGTAATATTATGCTTCGGAGCGCGCCTGTAGCTCAGTGGATAGAGCGACGGACTCCGGATCCGTAGGTCGGAGGTTCGAATCCTCTCAGGCGCGCCAGATTTTCGATTGCTCCTATGAACAGCAAGAAACGATTGGTCGTCTCTCTTTCCATTTTTCTCTTTGTCTTTTTGATCGGCGTGACCGGGTTCAAGATTTTGGGGGGCCGGGAGTGGTCCGTCCTCGACAGCATCTACATGACGGCCATCACCATCGGCACGATCGGCTATGGAGAGGTACATGACCTCGCCGCCCACCCTGCCGCCCGGACATTTGCTATATTTTTTATCGTCATCTGCCTGGGCACGATCGCCTTCGCGGTGTCTTCGATTACCGCTTTTGTCGTGGAAGGGGAGCTCAAAAATATCCTGGGGAGACGGAAAATGGAAAAAGAAATCGCCAAGCTTCATAATCATTTCATCATCTGCGGCAGCGATGAAACGGCCCAGACGGTCATCCAGGAGATGCTCCTGACCCAGAAGAAGTTCGTCGTCGTGGAAAGCTCGAAAGAAAAACTCGAAGAACTGGCCGACCTTGGGCCTATCCTCACGGTCCAGGGCGATCCCTCCGAGGACAGCGTTCTTCTCAAGGCCGGCATCGAGCGGGCCAAAGGTGTTCTTTGCTCGCTCGCGACCGACGAAGCCAATCTGTTCGTGACGATCTCGGCCCGCAGCCTCAACCCGCAAATCCGGATCGTGGCCAAGGGCCTCGACCTGCAGTCCCATAAGAAGATCATCAAGGCGGGCGCCGACGGCGTGATCTCTCCGAGCTATATCGGCGGCATGCGCATGGTCTCAGAGATGATTCGGCCCGCCGTGACGACGTTTCTGGACATGATGCTCCGAGAACGGGATCGCGTCCTGCGCTTTGACGAGGTGGCGATCCTCCCCGGTTCACCCCTCGTCGGGAAAACCATCGAGGAATCCGGATTCGAAGAAAAAACAGGCGCGCTCCTCGTCGCCCTCAGAAGGGGAGGGGCGAAGGCCTTTGACTTCAATCCTTCGAAGAAGACCCACCTCCAGGAGAACGATGTTCTGGTCTTTATCGCCGCCCCGGAGATGATCCAGGAATTGGAAAAAATTTCCGGAGCGTCCGGCCTCTAGTCCAGGTCTTTTTCGGAATTCTCGTCGGGAA
>JAPKZH010000058.1 GCA_026393905.1 Candidatus Aminicenantota bacterium | reverse complement strand
GGATTGAGCTCCTCTTCCCCGGCTGGTCCAGCGGTGAACGGGTGGCTTTTTTCTCTCCCCATGATGACGACGTCGCCCTCGGCGCCGGATATCTTTTATTGGCGACCGCGAAGAACGGAGGGACCCCCACGATCTTCATTTTCTGCAGCGGGGACGCCGGCTACTCGACGCCGGAAGAAAAAACGACGATCGTTTCGACTCGCAAAAAGGAGACTGTCGCGGCCTACCGCGAGCTGGGCGTGGACAAGAAGAACATTGTTTTTTTTGACGTCCCCGATTTTTCCCTGATGGCCGCTACGAGCCGCGAAGCCCCGGCCGGAAAAAGTCTTTTCGACAGGATCGTCATTTTCTTTCGGACGATGAAAATTTCCCGGGTCGTCTTTCCCAGCGGCCACTATGAACACTGGGACCATACGGCCGCCTTCTACCATGGGATCTACACCTCTCCCCAAGCCGGCGACCCGATCCTGGCCGACCTGGGAACCCCTCAAACCATCAGCAGCTATTTTATCTATTCTGTCTGGGGCGATTTCGAGCCGTCCAGCGCCCGGGACAAGGGAGTCCGCGCCGACTGCGGGATCCTCGCCCCTGAAAGACAAGAAATGGCCGTTCGAAAGGCTTTGAGCTGCTTCGTTTCGCAGGGTAAAATCATGCAGAACACGGTGGCCATGCTGAGGGACAGACGCAAAACCCGGGCGGGCTATTTGGAATTATATAAAAAAGCCGGCGTTCGGGAGCCCATCGATTTTGGGCCTTATTTCCGGATGCTCGGGAATTGTCGAAAAATTCGATAAGCGGCGAGCCATGTATGTCCTCGGCATCGATTCGGGAACGCAGGGAACAAAAGTCCTGGTCGTGGACTTTGAGTCGGGACGGGTCCTCGGGAGAGGCATGGCCGCTCACAGGTCCGTCCCTCTCCTGAAGCCCGGCGAAAGCGAACAGACCCCTCAAACTTGGATCCAGGCGTTCGACCAGGCCCTGTCATTCGCCCTCCGGGAAGCGAAAATCGCTCCTTCAGAAATCGTGGCGGCCGGCGTCTCCGCCCAACAACACGGGTTCGTGGCCTTAGACAGGCAGGGGCTTCCGATAAGGCCGGCCAAGCTCTGGAACGACACATCCACGGTCAAAGAAACGGAAGCGATCATCATGACGCTCGGCGGGAAAAAAACGTTTATCGAAAAGCTCGGCATCAGCTTGGCCGTCGGATATACCGCCTCCAAAATCCTCTGGCTCAAACGGCATGAGCCTGAGAATTTCCTAAAGCTGGCGACTATTCACCTCCCCCACAACTATCTCAACTTTTACCTGACCGGGATTTCCCGGATGGAATATGGCGACGCCTCCGGAACCGGACTCATGGACATTCGACTGCGGACTTGGCATCGAGAAGTCGCGGCTGCGATCGATCCAAGCCTTGAAGAAAAGCTCCCTCAGCTTCGCCACCCCAAGGAGCCGCTGGGCACCATGAAAAACGATATCGCTCTGAAATACGGCATGAAGACAGTCCTTGTTTCGAGCGGCGGCGGGGACAACATGATGGCCGCGATCGGAACGGGCAACGTCTCGCCGGGCGTCTGCACGCTCAGCCTCGGCACCTCGGGGACCGTCTATTCCTATTTTGCCCAACCTTTCTTCGATCCGAAGGGAGAGATCGCCGCATTTTGCGACAGCACGGGCGGCTGGCTGCCTTTACTCTGCACGATGAATGTGACAAATATCACGGAGATCTTCAAAGCCCTTCACAAGATCACTAATGAAGAACTGGAAGAATGGGCAGCCCAGGCGCCAGCGGGCGCTGACGGGCTTGTCTTTCTTCCGTTTGTCGACGGAGAGAGAATTCCCGATCTCCCCTTCTCGAGCGGATCATTCTTCGGACTGACAAGACGGAATTTTGAAGCCGCCCGCATGGCCAGGTCGGTCATGGAGGGAACGGTCCTCAATCTTGGATATGGCTTTGCCCGGATGCGGTCGCTGGGAATGGCCCCCACGGAAATCCGGGCGACCGGAGGTGGCGCCCGGAGCGGCCTCTGGCTTCAGATCGTCGCTGACATCTTCAAGACTCCCGTCGTAACCCTCAGCGAGCAAGAGGCCGCCGCCTACGGGGCGGCCTTGCAGTCCATCTGGAGCTATTATCTGGAAAGGGGCCGGGATATAAAAATCGAAGACCTGGCGGCTAAGATGGTCCGGAAAGGCGATCTCGTCATCCAGCCGCAGCCGAAGAACTTTCCTGTCTACGACGAGCTCCAGGCCCGCTTCAATTCGTTGTGGAAGACCTTAGAGCAAGAATTTAAAAATCATAAAAAACTTCTCAACACTCTGTAATCCGTGCGGGTGGCGCCGCATCCCACCTCGCTACATCCAGCCGTGTTCGTAGCACGTTTCGTACGTAGCGACGACGTTCTCGGGCGGCGTCAGGGGCTGGATGTTGTGACACGGCGCCAGAATATAGCCGCCGCCGTCGCCCAAGATCCTCAGGTTGTCCAGAACCTCCTGCCTGACTTCATCGACCGTTCCGAACGGCAGCGTATATTGATTGTCCATCGCCCCGTGGAGGATGATTCGACCGCCAAAATCCCGCTTTAATCCCTCCCGCTCCATGCCCTGGCTCCGCCACTGGATCGGGTTGAGGAGGTCGATTCCCGCCTCGATCATGTCGGGGATGATGCGCCGGCAGTTGCCGTCGTTGTGATGGAAGACGAACGCGCCGCTCTCGTGAACTAGGTCGATCATGCGTTTCATGCCGGGAAGAAGATATTCTTGAATGTGCCTGGGGGAAAACATGAGATCGGTCTGGCCGCCCATATCCTCGGCGACATAGCTGAATGTGACCTTGCCCGGGATTTGCTCATAGATCCGGCGCGTGTTTTCATAAGCCAGGTCGAAAAGCCGATCGAGACAGTAATGAACGATCTCCGGATTCTCGATCAAATCCATAAAGGCTTGCTCTTGTCCCCTGAGGTTTTTATAGATCAAAAACGGCTCCGAACCTCCGCCCTGTATGGGATACATCTCGTTGCCCGAGAGCTTTTTTGCGATCGTTTTGTAATCCCACCAGTCAGGGTTCGGCCAGACATAGGACCGCTCGATCTCCTCGACCGACGTGAATTCGGCCAGGGGAAAATAGACGCATTCCTCATAGGCGCCCGAGCCGTAATCCACGTTACTGAACATACAGCCGAAGACGTCCGTGAGAGGTTCCAGCTTGGTACCGATATAGTCCGGCTTGACTTCGACGACAAAATCCACATGCAGCTTTTCCAGCATTTCCCGCCGGCTGCCGCGCCCCAAGTATTCCTCGTTTCATGTTTTATTCCTCTAAGACCTTATCCTGACATTCCGAGCGAAGCGGGGATTCTCCTCTTTCCCAGCGAAAGGCAGGAGATCGCCTCGACATCTGCGATGTCTCGCCACGACTCCTGCGGATTGCCACGTCGCTGCGCACCCGTCAACGACAAAAGCATCAATCTCTTCTTTAATGTCTGTGGAGGTCTTTGTGCATGATCCGCCGCGTTTCGAGCAGCCGGTCGTCCGCCGGCAGATCCACCAGCTTCTTGTTCATGAATTCATCATTCTCCGCCTGAAGGAGCCGGGCCACGTATTCGATCACGCTCGATGGAAAGATCCCGTCGCGCTCGAAGAGCTCTCGTTTCTTCAGGAGAATCCGGCTGGATTCGACACAGCTTGTCGGCAGGACAGGAAGCTTTTTGAGCAGCTCTTTGTCGGTGAAGATATTGCCTTTGACGTAGAGCTTTTCGGCAAGCTCCAACGGACCGTTGTCTTTGAACAGCGTCCGGTCCTCCCTGAACGACCAGTCGGCGGCCATGACGATCCCGGCCAGCAGGAGATGGATGATGGCGCTTCCGTCCGGGCTGCGAAGCTCGACGGTCTGGCGGCTGCCGGCTGTCTCGAAGTCCTTCGTGTCTTGAGGATTCAGGATTTTCGACAGATGACGGACATTGGACCATCCGAGAGGAACGCGGATCATGGCGCTCCGGTTGAGGTCGCTCCAACAGATCCGGGTCGGAGCTTCCTGGTCGGGGACGAGGCGCAGATAAGCGGACGAGACGGTGTTGCCGAAGGCCGTCAGGGAATCGGCATATTCGCAGAGCCCGCCGATCAGCCGCCGGGCCGGCTCGGAGACTCCGCCATCCTTGCCGACCATGATATTTTTTCCATCCCGGACGAGCTCCAGGTGGAAATGGAGCCCGTTTCCGGCGACGCCCTCCTCGAGCTTGGGTGTGAACGTGGCCACGCATCCGTACTTGAAGGCGATGTTCCTGATGAGCCACCGCCCGAGCACGACATGGTCGGCCATATCGACGACCGGACGGGGCAGATATTCGATCTCGAGCTGTTCTGCCCGCTTGTCTCGGATCTCTTCCAGGTCGCTGCGGACGCTGTCGACAAAGCCGACTTCGCTGTGGGCGTATTTGACGGCGCCCGTGATCTGGGTGATGTGGTGGACCATCTCGTTCAGGATCTGGCCGCTCTTGATAAACGGGGCCGCCCCGTGATAGCCCTGCTGCTTGTAGGCGGGAAATATTTTCTGGGTTTGTTCGCTCAACAGAAAGAACTCAAGCTCGCCCAGCGCATGCAGATGGAGTCCCGTGTTCTTATGGAAAAGATCGCAAGCCCCTTTCAGGATGTTGTCGAGGGCGAACGGGGCCAACTCGCCATCCTTGGTCAAGTAGCGGCAGATAAAGTCGAGGCTGTTCTCATCGAACGGATTGAGAAAAGCCGTCTTGAACACGGGAACGACATACAAATCCGAAAGGGCCGTATCCACCATACCCTTGAAAAGCTGCGAGCCGTCTACCCTTTCCCCTTCGGCCAGGATGCACTCGGCCTGGTAGCGGTCGGCCACGGGAAGCTTCAGCTCTTTGAGCTTTCCGTCCAAGGCCGTGTAATGGAATGTGATTCGTTCGATATTCTTCGTCTCGATGACCTTCAAAAAGTCCTCGGGCTCGAATTCCTCGGGGGCTTTGTCCAGGAGGACCGACAGCGGATTGGATAGGGCGTAGGAAAATTTTTTTTGCGCGGCCATCTATCGCTCCTTATGAATGCGTTTTGATCCTTTTTTAAGGAGAAGCTATTTTAAGGGAAAAATAGTGTTTATTTCAATCTTTGCGAACAATCTCTTCAATAGGAATCGTCATAAATACCACAAGGACAGATGAAGATATTGAATCCGGATTTTATTTATAACCAAGAATAGAAAGATTCCGGCGACCGTTTTTTGTCGATTTCTTAGACAATTCTTCTATTTTCTCGAGAATCGTCTCCAATAAAATGTCCGTTTCCAGCTTATGCCGGATATATTGATTCAAGCTCAAATTCTCTTTTTTTGCTTCCTGGGTCAGCTTCGAGTGTAATTTCGGCGGAATCCTTAATAATATTCTGCCGCTGAAATCTTCTTCGCCGGGAGGTTCCGCGATAGGAAGATTCCTTTCTAAGGAGACCTCCAGCCAAATTATTTTTGCCTCATCCAGCTTATTTAAAGCTTCATCAACCGTTTTTCCATGCGCTCCACAACCGGGCAGATCGGGGATCTCGGCTTCATAATAAATTTTGCCTTCCTGTTCAAATTCATGAATAGTTATCGGGTACCTCAGGCGAAAATAATAATTTAGATCTTTTCTCATATACGGCCTTATCTCATGAGAGAATTAATCTCCGAATGGCATGCATGGCTCTTTTCCTGTAATCTTTAAAGACGAAATGATCTCCCCTGCCATGAGGTTCATCGGCTGTAAAGCGGACTTCTCCGCGGATAAACAACCTCGTCGATCCTCCTTTATTCACTTTCTCGAATCCATAAAAATTGATAAGCACATATTCAAAATATTTTCAGGGGATTTTAATGGTGAAGTTTTCGAAATTTTCATAATAAAAGCGGCTTTTTTTTGAGCGGAGCCCATTCTCTAATTTTAGCCTTAAATGATATCATGCGTGATATCATTTGACAAATCATTTTTTTTGTCTGAATCTCCAGCCTTTTTAAAAAGACGGGGGCGAGGCCTAAATTTCTCGAAGTTATCGTCTTGCTTTTAATAGAGCAAGAATGTCTCGCGCAACTCTGAGAACGCTTTCAACCCTTCTTGAAAGCCGGCCACGATGTCCTTGACGGCGATGCCGTTGAGCATGGCCTCCCGGACTTTTGAGGTGCCCATGATTTTATCAAAATATTTTTCGTGGAACTCGAACTTGTCCGGATACACGTCCCGGATGGTTTTGATAATGTGAAGCATCGTTTCCAGCGACCGGTATCGATTTCTGTCCGTGACATGAATCTGGGCCCCGCCGCACGATTCTCCTTTGAATTTTGAAAAGGTCGGATTGAACCACTGTTCCCGGAAGATGACACCGGGCAGGCCAATAGCATTGAGCTTTCGCGTCAATTCATTGCCGTCGATCCACGGTGCGCCAAAAAATTCAAACGGCCGCGTCGTCCCTCTTCCCTCCGAGACGTTCGTCCCCTCCAAAAACACCTGGCCCGGATAGACAGTCGCCGTGTCGAGAGTGGGCATATTGGGCGACGGGATGACCCAAGGCAGGCGGGTCTGGTCATACCACATATCCCGTTTCCAGCCTTCCATGGGGATCACGGTCAGCCTGGCCTTTTTCTCTAAAAACTTCTCATTATAGAGCTTGGCCAGCTCGCCGATCGTCATCCCGAACCTCAGAGGCACGGGATAGATGCCGACCGGGGAACTATATTTTGGGTATTCGAGAATCGGCCCTTCCATGTCCACACCGTTGATCGGGTTCGGCCTGTCGAGGACAAGAAAATCGATACCGCTTTCGGCGCAAGCCTGCATGGCATAGGCCATCGTTGATTCATAGGTGTAAATCCGTGTCCCGACGTCCTGGATATCATAAACAAGGATATCGACGTCTTTGGTCATGGACGACTCCGGCTTTTTTCCGACGTGCGTCGTATCGAAGGACCGCATGTATTCATCGATATTCTTGAGCATTCCGGGTTGAGGCTT
>JAPKZH010000522.1 GCA_026393905.1 Candidatus Aminicenantota bacterium | reverse complement strand
AAATTTGCTTCATTATCAACAATATAGCCGCCGGCCCCCGTCTGAAGGCGCAAGAATTCGAGACGGACTTCGGGGAGGCCGAAAAAACTACAGCTGGCGAGCTGCTCGGCTTCGCGCAGCGCGGCTTTAACCTCATCGGTGGGAGGGCTGCAGAAAGAATCCTCGACGCCGGTTGCGCCCGAGCTAAAGACGAGGAGATGGAGCGGATGGCGGCGGCCCCAGAGATAGCGCATCGTGATGCCCATGGAATCGAAGTCATCCGGGTGCGGGGCAAGGACGAGCAGGCGCAGACTGGCGGGAATGTCCAGGCGGTCGAGCCGGAAGGGCGGGGCGCCGGAGAAAATCTCGTTAAAGGCCTTAGAAGCCATAAAGATTGCCTTTTATAATCCTTCCATTCTAGCCTTGAAAAAGCGGGGAATTATATTTATCTCCCGCTTAATGAAAAAGGAAAATATTTTTATCTCTCCCCTTTTATTAATGGGGGAAAGGCAAATTTAATAATAATTCGGGGACAAGCACCTAATTATTGATAAAAAAGTAATAAATAGCAGTACTTTGTCATAGCGAGGAGCCTTGCGACGAAGCAATCTGACCCGAAGGGTCATTCCGAGCGAAGCGAGGAATCTCCGCTTTTATTGCGAGAGACTTAAGAGGAGATTGCCACGCCAAGAGGCTCGCAATGACGCGTTTTCCGGATCGAAGCCTCACTTCGCTCCTCGCGATGACATTTTTTCAATCCGAGACCTTAATCAATTCGTAGTCCTGCGAGCCCAGGCCTATATGCTCGCCGTGCTTGAGCTGGTAGGACCAATCGAGATCGTAGCCGGCCCGAAACATGTCTTTGCCCTTGCTGTGGGCGAAGACGAGATCGGCCGAGGCTTTGTCGATGGCGACGGCGTCTACGGAGGCCAAAATCCCGATATCCTCGACGATCCGGGGCTGGTCCTTGGACATGCAATCGCAGTCCTTGGTGATCTTGGTCAAGAAATTGATGAACCCGATTTTGCCCTTGAAAATCTGCTGGACGGTGAGGGCGTATTCGGCCATTTTTTCCTGGAGGCGCCTGGCATCCTCGTCCCAGCGAAACTTGATGGCGCTGTATTTGCAGACCACGAGGCACGCGCCGCAGCCGATGCACTTCTCGTCGACGATCTCGACGTGGCCTTCGGCCTGGACGATGGCGTCGGCGGGGCAATAATCAAAGCATAGGCTGCAGTTCCGGCAGGCTTTCGCGCTGACGCGGGGGTGGACGTTGGAGTGCTGGTCGAGCTTGCCGGCGCGGGAGGCGCATCCCATGCCCATGTTTTTGATGGCCGCGCCGATTCCCGTCTGGACGTGCCCCGTGACGTGGGTAAGGCAGAGGAAGGCGTCGGAACTCAGGAAGGCGCCCGAGATTTTAGCGGATTTGATATGGGAGAGGGAGGTTGGGGTGGGCGGGATGTGTGGGGTGTGTGGCGTGTGCGGGGCGTTCGGGGGGCGCGGGGCGCGCGGGGCACCGGAGGCGCTCGGGGTGGGCGTTGAACCCGGAGTGCTTAGGGCGCTCGGGGTGCTCGGGGCGCGCTGTGTGCTTGGCGCACGCTTTGTTTCGTGCATATCGCGGCCAGTCAAGCCGTCGGCGATGATCACCGGGATGCCGACGATATCCGGCGTGAAGCCGTGGCTCCAGGCCAAGCGGAGATGGTCTATCGAATTGGACCGGTTGCCCACGTAGAGGGTGTTGGAATCGGTCAAGAAGGCGCGGGGAGTTTTGCGCTGGATTTCGCGGATGAGGCCTTGGAGCCAGTGAGGATTGATGTAGCCGGTGTTATTCTTCTCGCCGAAATGGATCTTGAGGGCGACGAAGTCGTCTTTTTCGAGCTTCTCCTGGAGGCCGATCTGGAGGTAGGCGGCACGGGCTTTGCGGGAGAGGGATTCGTTGCTTTCGTCGGCGGCGGCCGGGATGAGATAGACCTTGCTGCTCATTGGGGTTTTCCTGTCACCAAATCTATCAAATCTAGTTAGTCGGGGTCAAACCTACTCGTTACGCACGCTCCCCTGGAGAATTAGGCGTAACGAGTAGGTTTGACCCCGGAT
>JAPKZH010000669.1 GCA_026393905.1 Candidatus Aminicenantota bacterium | reverse complement strand
GCCTGGGGCATCCCGGCCGTCCACTCGATTCTTAAAGAACTTAAATCGGAGGGGAATTCCTATTCGGAGCCCGATGCCGGTCCCGCGGAACTCACTCGCCTTCCGAGACCTGGTCCGGCTGAATTCCCCACCGGTTCGCTTCGCCCGGGCGCCTACTTCATCGCCGTCAACGCGCTCAACGAACCCGTAACGGCGACTTTCGATTTCAAACGTCCGCCTTCCGCCGCCGCTTTCGATTTTTTTTCAGGGGCAGGATTCCCACTCTCCGATTCTCGTCTGGCCCTGGAATTCAAGCCGCTGGAGAGGAAGGTCCTCTACTTCCATCCGGCCCTTTGATGTCCTTGAGCGGACCCTGATTAAAAATATCTTGAGGCTGTGGACCAAACCGCCGCGTCCGAGCGCAAAATTACCTTCAGCGCATCAAGGCTCTTGATATCCTTTTCCCAGCGCTTCTTAAGCTCCGGATAGAACGCCTCCGCGTTGGTCACCCAGACCGTTTTGAGCCATTTCATTATCCATGCCTTCTCCTCTTCACTCAGGCCGTCCCACATCGCCAAAAAATCGAATATGACGCTCTGGTTGAAAAACAAATCGTGCGGCTTCAGGTTTAGAGTTTTCCTCAGAAACATCCGGCCTTTGTCCCCGTATGTCAAAAGCGGGTAATTATAGAGAAGATACACCTTTCCCAAATAATAATAGCCTTGGGCGTCGGCCGGGTTCGCTTTGATCTGCTCCACAAACGCCTCCCGCGCCCGGTCGAGAAGAGCATCCCGGCGTGCGTCCCGCTCTTCCTTCCCAGTCTCCATATTCTCCGCAGCCGCCATGCCGAGATACAGAAGTCCTGCTTCCCTGTAGAAAATTGGATTATTTGAATAGCGTACCGCCTTTTGGAGCTGCCTCTCGAACTCAGGGAACCCCGACATAAGGCTCTGTCCACCCTCCGCTGCCCCCTTCCGAGCCGCCTCGTACTTGTTCAAATACAGAAAGCCCAGGTTGTGTTTGACGGCCAGAAACAACAGCCCCACCGTTCCGGCCAGCATCAAGCTTGCCTTCATCTTCGCCAGTGCCGCCTTGCCGCGGCCCCCTGAATTGCTACCCAAAATCCGGGTTATCCCATCATCCCGCTTTAGACCGGATTTATTTAAAGAAATATTTTTAGAATTAATGTTTCCTAATCCAGCCCCCTGCCTTGATCGCAATCCCACAGCTCCCAACCCCAGCGCATACAGCGTCACCAAATACGTCGCGTTGGCCGGAATCCGCAGGCTGAAATCCCCAAAGCTGTGGATGAGGATCGCCGCGATTCCCACCAGGCACCCCAGCCCAATGCCCCTCAGCAGGGGGTCATGCCGCTTAGCCCATCCCGCTCCGATCAACATCAGTGTCGCAATGGCCCCGGCGATGAGCGCCGCTCCTCCCACCACCCCGCTCTCCGCCAACACTTCCAGATAATCGTTGTGCGCATGGCTGAGAAGCCCGGGGTCGCTCGCTTTTTCGAACATCGGATAAACATACATGTACGCCCCGAGGCCGACCCCCGCCAGAGGATATGCCCCGACCATTTCCACCGTGTTTAGGTAGTACACCGGCCGTCCCGCTTTTAATGTCAGCGTATCCTTCGTAAACCGCGCCAGGATGGGTTGGATGCCGATCAGCACGGCCGTCAGAATAACGGCCAGGGAAACCGTCCGCACCGCCCTTTTCGATCGGCTCCGTCCCGGGCCGGCTCCGGTCCCTCCCCAGTCCTCCGTCTTTCGTCCTCCTTCCGCCATCGACAAAATCATCAGCATTATGAAGATTGACACGAAAAAGATGATGACGCCCGCCCGGCATCTCGAAAAGAGAAGCGCGACCCCCAGGATGGATGCGGCCGTTCCCACGATGATCGATTTCTGTAGGCGCTCCTGGCCGAACCAAAGAATTTTCTCCCTGAAAGAAAGGCCCTTTTTCATGGCGAAGAAATCCGCCCCGGCCAGAAGATACCCCAAGCTCAGCGGGAAAATCATCTCCAGAAACGCCGAAAAATGGTCCCGGTTGACGAACGTGCCAAACGCCGATCCCTGGTTCCACTTGTTTGTCCAGCCGAAAATCCGGCTCGTCCCGCCCCAAAGCTCCGTGAGGCCGTAAACGGCTTGAAAGATGCCGCTCAAGATGATCACAAAGACAAAACTTTTAGCTTTATTCTTCGTCCGGATGACCTTATAGACCAGAAAGCCGAAGATGCCGTAACAAGCATACTTGATGATTTCATAAAGGCTGAGGTTGGGGGCAAAGGAGATCGTCTTCCACGTCCTGCCCGTGATTTCCCCGAGCCAGCCCGCCGAAACATCTTGATAGAAGCGGTGGGCCCTGGGGGAGATGAAGGCCAGGACTTCCTGGGGGAGAGGCAGAATCTGGGCCAGAGAAACGGCGAAAAAGACTCCGGCCAGGACCTTTACGGCAAGCGGGATCCTCCCAACGCCTTCCGCTGCGCATTCGTTTCTTGCGGCCAGTTTTCCGGCCCAATACAGCCCAAACAAAACCAGGGTTCCCGCTTCGAAAATGAAAATCGTCCACTCATACACGCCTCCATAGGGAAGAGGTAGAAGGACGAGAACCGCGCACAATCCCCAAAAAATGACTTTTTCCGACACCTGAATGAGTCTCTTTATCTTTCCCTATCTTACAATTTTCTCTCCAACCACCTCAACAGAGCAAAAAAAAGCAGGAGATTTTGAGCCTCCTGCTTTTTCCTTCAAGGATTAATTTTATCTATTCTTCGATGTTTGATGATCCTTAAGAAACTTGGTCCTCAGGCCTGCCGCATCCTATCCCGCTGGAGTTGTCGGCATCCCGACCCTTATTTCTTTGTCGGAGATTTCTCTTCTGCTTTGAAGAGCTCGTAAGCGCCAAAAGAAAGAAGCGCGACGCCCCCCACTGCGAGGGCGATCCCGGCCGGCTTGGCAAAGAAACCCTTCTCTTTGGCTTTCTCAAGAACAATCAGGGATTCCGCGGTTTTCAGGGCCAGGGAAAGCTTCGCTGTTTCATTGGCTTTGATAAAAACTTCGAAGTTGAAGTTATAATCGCCGCGGCTTGTGCCGACCCCGATGATGTACCGGCCTTCGGGGATGTCTTTGACCAGGTAAAGGCCTTTATTATTCGACGGCGGGCCCTGGAGTTCTTTCCCGGTCTGGATGTTGCGGAGCTTGACAACGGCATTTTCCGCCGGAGTCTTGACGTCGTCCCAGTAAATCGTCCCCGTCAGCGCGCCCGTTCCAGCCGTCTGGCTCAGGCCTGCGATAGGGATGATGATCGCCAAGAATGCCGCCGCCATACACGATACAAGGAGCCTTGACCTGAAGGTCTTTTGCCTTAGCATATCTGCCTCCCTCTTATTTATTTAATATAAATACTTTAACCGAAGATGTCAAGGAAAAATTTCTTGACTTCTAGGTTTTCTTAATGAAGGAAGGAAGCTTGATCGTCCATTTTTTCTCGCGGACAGGATCCAGCGGCTCCCCCCAATCCCCGATTTCTGCGTTCTGGAGAATCGCCTCCGGAATGGATGTGACCATCGCCTCGGCCTTTTCCTTTCCGACGATCCTAACCGCCTCCCGGACCCCTTGGCTAAGCCTGGGCGGCCGGTTTACCGGGTCGTGGGCGTCCGAAGCGATGATGTGGACCAGATTGTGCTTGAGAAAAATGTCCGCGGCTCTCTTGGCCTCCTGGCCCATTTCGCCGATGATGCTTTTGGCGGTGACCTGGGCCAGGCAACCCATCTTCACCAGCTCGTAGAGCAGGCCCGGCCGATAACTGAATACCGAGTTCCGCTCCGGATGGCTGATGATGGGGATGCAGCCTCGGAGCATGATGTTGAATATGAGGTCTTTAACTCCCGGCAGGACCGTTTCCGCGGGAAACTCGATGAAGAAATAGTCCGAGCCGTTGATGGTCAAATGATGATTCCGGATGTTTTCCACCATTTCGTGATGGACGAAGACCTCGGCCCCGAACGAGAATTCACAGGGCAGGCTCATGCAATTTCTTTTGAACTCGGCCTTCCGCTCTTCGAGAACCGACCAATCGTCGTTATGCTTCGTCAGCCGGAAGATATGCGGCGTGAGCGCGATCTTGCGGATTCCGTCCGCTGCGGCCACCTGGGCCATGGCCTTTGTCTCCTCCCAGGACCTGGCTCCGTCGTCCCAGTCAGGCAGCATATGCGTGTGGAGGTCGATCATGGACTCGTGCTCACCAGAAGCTCTCCGGCACATACACGACATCCCCCTCCTTCAAAGGAGGATCCGGGGCTTTTCCCTTGATGATATCGTTCAGGTTGGCCTTGATCTGGATTTCTTTGCCTGTTTTTTCGTCTTTCCGCTTGATGACCACTGCGGATTTTTTCGCCGTAGCCGTCGTCCCGCCCGCCTGGGCGATGGCCTGCATGAGCGTGATTTTCTTCGACAATTTCACCGACAGCGCACCCGGGTTCTTGACCTCTCCCCAGACATACACCTGGATGATTTTATCCACCGACACGGTGACGATGTCCCTCGGCTGCAGGGGGATATTGAGGTTTTGGTTGCCGTTGATGATCAAATCGTCGAGGTTGATAGTGAGCTTGACCTGGATCCCGTCTTTCCCTTCCCTCGCCACGTAGAGATCGTTTCCCGTGTTATCGGTGAATCCACCCGCCTTGGAGATGAGCTCGAGCAGATTCATGCTGCCGATCATTTCATACATCCCGGGCGTTTTCACGGCGCCGATCAAGCCCACCCGGTTGCTCTGGTATTCCTTGATGAAAACCGACACCTGAGGATTATTGACATATTTCTCCGCAAGAAGCGCGGCAATCTTCCGCTCCGCGGCGTCTTTTGTCATCCCGCCGAGCTCCACTCTTCCTATGAGCGGAAGCGTGATGGACCCGTCCTCTGAAACGCGGACGGCAAGATTCAGCTCCGGAAGCTCGACGACTTTGATTTCAAGAAGGTCCTTGGAGCCGATCCTGTATTCCCGGATAAAGGCTTCCTGCCCGGTTTGAGCGAGCAATCCGGCTGGCCACGCGCCGAAAAGGGCGGCCATCATCAGCCAGCTAATTGCTAAATAAAACGTCTTTCTCATGGCGGCTCTCTTTCTGATGTCAATAATCTGGTATCAATAATTATATGTCAAAGCCAATCCGATACAAGCCCTCGAGTCTTTAATCCGGCCAAGGGCTTATTCTTCGGCTCCGGAGACTCCACCCCATCCATTTCACAAGTCCGGGGAAGATCACCTTTGCGGATATTCTGAAAGCGCGGACCGGAAGGTGAAGGACATAAAGGCTGTCCGGCAGGCGGACTGACGTCCAGTCTTCCGGTGAAGGCAGGACGAGCCGGTTTAGGGCGAACGCCATCTTGTCGGTCGTCCTTTCCTTGGAGCTTAGGTAAAAAAAAGCGCGTTCAAGATGAGGAATTTCGGCCTCCCTGCCCGGCAGAAGATCCGCCAGAACCCGTCCCCTAAGCTTTGTTGCGCCCGTGTCGGCCCGGATTTGACTCTCGACCTCCATAGGCAGATCAATCCTCGTTGCGTCTTGGGCCAATCCCAATCCCAGAAGAACGGTCCGGCGCAGTCCCGCCTTCTGCGCTTCTTCGAGGACCTCTCCCCATGCCCAGTCGCCCCGGGAGCCCACGAGGGCTGCCACGTCGCATATCATGCCGAGCGCCGGCCAGACATTAAGGGTACCATGAGCGCAAAGATAAAGAAGTGAGTCTCCGGCGGATAACGACGGCAACTTAAGGCCTTCGGTTACGACAATCGTTCTCCGCATGAAGAGGCTTTCCGTTTCGAGGCGCACTCTGTGGAAAGTCTCCGTCAACCTGATATGGATCTCGATATAAATTCCTTTTTGAGTGTCTTTATACCCAAAGTCATGATGCCGCCGCAGGTGTATCGTCTCCTGGGCGGGCGTGAATTCCTTGTTCGGCCGGAAACCGAGGCCCGCCATCAGGCTTTTTATACGTGCATAATCCCGCGGCCTTATGAGGATATCAAGGTCATCGAACTGCCGCATGCCTACGCTGCCGTACGCCGCAGCAGCAAGAGTCGGCCCCTTCAGAACGATCGCCTCGACCCCGTTTCTACCGAACACATCGAGGATTTCGGCGAGCTTCCCCAGCATAATGAGGTTTTTCCCCTCGTTGAGGCGCCGGAGCGTTTTCAGCCCGGCCATGATTTCGCGTGGCGCGGGATTCCTCTCCCCAAGCGCCTGCAGCCGCGCACAGAGGATCGGCATGACCCTGTGGCGCACGGAGAGATCGATGAGT
>JAPKZH010000345.1 GCA_026393905.1 Candidatus Aminicenantota bacterium | reverse complement strand
GAAATCGTCTGCGGCTTCAACATCATCGACTCGCCCGATTACCCGGACACAAGGCCGGTGTTCGTCAAGGCCATGGAAAAGGCCATCAATGCCGGAACGCGGGCAGCCTTCGGCCGGCCGCCGATGAAGGTCAACGCGCCTTTGATCGGGATGAAAAAATCCGCCATCATCCGCCTGGGAGCTTCGCTCCATGCGGATTATTCCTATTCCATTTCCTGCTATGCGGGGGAGGAAATTCCCTGCCGGTCCTGCTCGGCCTGCCTGCTGCGGGAACGGGCCTTCGCCGAGGCCGGCTTCGAAGACCCCCTGATTTCGAGACTTAAAAAGGAAGGACGATTATGAGCTGGATATTAAAAGTCCGGGACAAATTTCATGCGGCCCACTTCCTCAAAGGATACCGCGGGAAATGCGAAAAGATCCACGGCCACACCTTTTACGTGGAAGCAAAAATCGAAGTCCACGATCTCGACGACACCGGCATCGGAATCGACTTCAACATCATCAAGCAGAAGCTGGCCGCCATCCTGCCCGACCATTCCCTGCTCAACGAAGTCTATGATTTCAACCCTTCGGCAGAAAACTTGGCCCGCCGGCTTTACACGGAGCTGCGGAAAGATTTTCCGGTCAAGGAAGTGACGGTCTGGGAATCCGAAGATGCGGCGGCCACCTACACTGAAAATCATTGAGATATTCGCCTCCCTGCAGGGCGAGGGGCTCAGGCAGGGCCAACCCACGGTCTTTATCCGGTTTTCCGGCTGCAACCTGAAGTGTCCCTTTTGCGACACCCCCTATGCTTGGAACGGAGGGAGGGAGCTCACGCCGTCTCAAGCTCTCCAGAAGATCCAAATAATTCGCGGCCGCTATCCTGCAGACTGGGCCTGCTTGACCGGCGGTGAGCCCCTGCTCCAGGACGTCTCCGGACTCGTCAAGGATTTGAGGCGGGAAGGATTGAAAATCCAGGTCGAGACCAATGCCACTCTTTACCGCCCGTTGGCCGTGGATTGGTACACGGTCTCGCCCAAACCTCCCCGGTATTCGTACCGGCCGGAATACCGGAAACGGGCTAAAGAGGTCAAGCTGGTCGTAACGAGGTCCTTGAGCTTCGGGATGGTCGAACGGCTGCGCAAAGAATTTCCCGCCCGGATCCCGCTCCTCCTCCAACCGGAGTCCAATGCGGCCTGGAGCGCGACAAAAAGCCTGAGGATGCTCGGCCGGGCTCAGAAAGCGGGCTTGAAAAACATCCGTTTGGATTCATCGTCAGAGAGGATTGACGCTCCCCCGTCGTCTTTTTTATTGTAAGAGCTTACAAAATGAAGCCCCAAGAGAAGCCTGCCTCGACGAGAAGGATCGTGGTCTATTCGATCCTCCTGTATACGGGCCTGCTCCTGGCCGAAATCGGGTTCAACATCTTTGCCTTTGTCACGACCTACTCCACCGGAAAAGTCCACTCGACGTTTTTCGCCAAGCTCAAGGAGAGCGCCGGGTTCCTTAAATACCAAGTCGTCATGTATTTGATCCTTCTTGTCGCCATATACATCGTCTTCGGCTTGATCAACTCTGCCTACGTGATATTCGCCAGGGACGCCCTTCTGAGGAAGTTCCGCCCTAAGACTCCGCACCTGGCCGCCTTCCTCTTTCTGGGCATCAATGTCTTTTTCATCATCACCGTCTACCTGACAAACGCCGTCCGCTATCCCTATTCGAAACTCTCCGGCCTGCTCATGCCCAAGGACAACTCCGTTCCCCTGCAGATCACAATTTATATCCTCCTTGCCGTCTACCTTTTGGGGTTCGTCTGGGTGTCTCTCCAGGCCAAGGCCAAAAAGGTGAAATGGGCCGCCTTGGCCTTCTGGGCGGTTGTTCTCGTGTCTCCCCTTCAACCCGCCTATCATTTCAAATCCCTCCTCTCTCCGCTGTTCACGAAGTCCAACAATACGGGTCCCAACGTCATCCTGATCGGGATCGATTCTCTTGCTCCTAGTCACATGGGCTATTTCGGCTACTCCCTCAACACGACCCCGCACCTAGACAAGTTTCTTTCCGAAGCCGTCATTTTCAAGAATTGTTTTTCGCCGATCGCCCGAACCTTCCCCGGCTGGTATTCCATCCTGACGGGCCAGTACCCCGTGACCAGCGGCGTCCGCTTGAATTTGATGAAGCGTCATCATATCAGCCCAAACGCGCACACCGTTCCCCAGATCCTGAAAGACCAAAAAGGCTATTTCACGGCTTTTTTTGCCGACGAGACGCGCTTCTGCAATATCCGGCCGGAAGACGGCTTCGATTATCTCGAACATCCCCTCATGGGCATCAGGGATTTCGTCTTCGGCAGCATTCATGATTTTTCTCTTCCCAACGTCTTTTTCAACGGCCCCCTGGGATATTTGCCGTTTGATTTTATCCGCATCAACCGCGCCGTTTCTCACATTTATCAAAGCCGGTATTTCGCCAACGAGCTCGTCTCCTACCTGGATGTCCTCCAATCCAAAGAAAAATTTTTCCTGATGATCAATTTCGTTGCCTCGCACTGGCCCTATTTCTCATCCTCGCCTTATCCCCTTCTGTTCCAGGCCAACCGCGATCCTATGATAAATCTCTACGATGGGGCGATCCGGATGGCCGACGACCAGTTCGGCCGGCTGATCGAAAGCCTGAAACGCAAAAATCTCTACGACAAATCCCTCATCATCGTCCTCTCGGACCACGGGGAATCTGAGGAAGGGCATGGAACGACCCTGAGAGCCACGGACCAGAACCGCACCCTTCTGGCCATCAAGCCAGCCGGTTCGACCATCAATAAGGAAATCGAAACGCTGGTCCGGACGATCGATATCGCCCCAACCGTCTATGACCTTTTGCCGGGGACACAACCCAACACGCGGTTCGACGGTTTCAGCCTGAAACCGCTGATCGCAGGAGCTGGCGACGTCCCCGAGCTCGCGGACAGCCGGATCATCATGGAAACCGAATTTTCCCTTGATGCGCCCGGAGGGATCGGGCTGGCCCTCCAGGAAATGATCGACCAGGGCATCAATTTTTACGAGTTCGATAAAAACGGGATCATCACCGTCAAGGATGAATTCTTTGACCGGCTGATCAAGAACCGGCAGAGGGCGATCCAAACCAAACGCTGGAAGCTGATCTGGGAGCCCCTGCTTCACAACCCGCGAAAAAAGGTCGATATCCGGTTGTTCGACCTGGAGGCCGACCCGCGCTGCCGGAGAGACGTGTCCGCCCTTTTTCCCGAAGTCTTCCAAGAATTGCTTTCGGAACTCCGGCAGTTCTACGGGGTCGAGCTCGATTAACGGAACCTCACGAAGACCTGATGAAGAACCGGTAGCCCGCCCGGGTCAGATAAACACCCGCCAGAATGACCACGGCGCCGACGGCCTGGAAGGCGCTGAATTTTTCTTGAAGAAAGATCACCGCGAAGAACACCGTGAAGATCGGCGTCATGCTGTTGTAGACCGCGGTCTTGGCATTCCCCACCTTTTTCACCGAATAATACCAGATGAGATAGCCAAGGACGAGGCCGAAGAGGGCTGAAAAGAAAAGGGACGCCCAGGCTTGCCAGGAAATCGTCCCCCACGGAATATGGATGACGTCCCTGGCCGTGAAAGGTAGATAAAAAAGAGTTCCCAGGCCGACGGTGATCGCGGAAAATTTCAAGGGAGACATCTCTTCCAAAAAAGGCTTGGCCAAAACCGTGTAAGAGGCCCACAGGATGGTCCCCAGAAAAATCAGGAAATCGCCCTTCAGGCTCTGAGAGGAAAAGCGGAGGCCTCCGTTCCGCTCGGCGATGACCAGATACAACCCGAAAAAGGAGATAAAAATCCCGCCCCAGGCCGCCCAATGGATCTTCTCGATCCTCAAACCGGCGCTCATCAAGACCACGAAAATCGGGGACGTGGAGAGGATGAGGGATGAGTTCGAGGCCGTCGTCAGGCTGATGCCCTTAATGAAAAGGAGCTGGTAGAAGGTATTCCCGGCAACGCCGATCGCCAGGAGCTTCCAGAAGTCTCTCCGGGTGACAGCAAAGCGCTCCTTGGCCATTCCCATGAGCAGGCAAAAAATAAGCGCCGTCAGCAAAAGGCGCACCCCGTTGAAACCGCCGGGGGAGAGCTCGCGCAGGGCGATCTTGATAAAAGAGAAATTAACGCCCCACATGACGACCGCGATGAGCATCAGCGCATCGCTGGCGCCGAATTTCGAATTCTTTCCGTTGGGGGTCTGAGACATGACTTTTCTGTATGCCTTCAATGGCTAAATCTGGATGCGCCTAATAAATAATAAGGAAGAAGAGAGGGGCAAGAAAGGAACCAAAGCGCGATCCCGGTCCTACGCGGAGAACTTCCTCAGCCGGGGATAGCGCGCCTCAATGACGGATTTAATACCTCCTCTCGGGTTGAACTCGCCGCGGACCGAAGCGCGCACCGGCCGGCAGGCCCGAACGACGTCTTCCAAGATCCGGTTGACGGCGTTTTCATAAAATATGCCCAGGTTCCTGTAGGCCAGGATGTATTCTTTAAGCGCCTTCAGTTCGAGGCAGCGCCGGCCGGGAACATAGCGAATGGTGATCGTGCCGAAATCGGGAAGGCCCGTCTTAGGACAGACCGAGGTAAACTCCGGGATTTCGATGGTGATCTCATAGCCCGGAAACTGATTGGGAAAGACGCCGATCTGCGGAAGCCTGGCTTTCAGGCCGGCCTTGGCCTCTTTTTCGGTCGTGCGGCTCATTTGTATTTCTCGTTTTTTGGTAACATATAATATAATAAAGCCGTCCCTAAGACAATCTCATGGCTGAATGCAATAAGGACAAGAATCTCGGCCGGTGCAATTGCAGCTACGAGCCCTGCAGCCGCAAAGGCCTCTGCTGCGAATGTATTCAGTACCATTGGAGCCACCGGGAACTGCCGGCCTGCTTCTTCCCGGATTCGGTGGAGAGGACGTACGACCGCTCCCTGGCCAGGTTCCTGGAAATCTACGGGAAGCAGGGCTAAGACCGCATGACACGGCCACGGCCTCACCCTCAGCCAAGCGACCAGGAGTCTTTTGTCTACGGTCCGGTCCCTTCCCGACGGCTGGGCTTTTCTTTGGGAATCGACCTCCTCCCCTATAAAACATGTTCCATGGACTGCATCTACTGCCAGCTCGGCCCAAGCCCAAAGAAAAGGGTTGGCAGGAAAGAGCTCGTCCCGGTCCGCGAGGTCCTCGCCCAGATCAAGCGGGCTCTGGCCGGCGGACAGAAAATCGACTGCCTGACATTTTCCGGGTCGGGAGAGCCTACGCTGCACGCCGGCTTGGGGAGGATCATCGCCGGGATCAAGAGAATCACGGCGATCCCGGTGGTCGTCCTGACCAACAGCTCGCTCTTGTCCAATCCCAAAGTCAGGCGCGATCTGCGGGCCGCCGACATCGTCGTTCCATCGCTCGACGCCGTGACGCCGTCCGTGTTGGCCAAGGTCAACCGGCCCCACCCGAGCCTAAATCTGGTAAAAATCATCGATGGACTGGTCCGGTTCCGGAAAGAGTTCAAAGGCCAAATCTGGCTCGAGGTGATGCTGGTCGAAGGCGTGAACGACGGGCTCCCCCATCTCAAGAAGCTCAAGGAGGCGATCGCCCTGATCAAGCCCGACAAGGTCCAGCTCAACACGGTCGTCCGGCCGCCGGCCGAAAAATTTGCCCGGGCCCTGAGTATCGAGGAGCTCGAAAATATCAAATCCTTCCTCGGGCCAACGGCGGAGATCATCGCGGATTTCGGGACAAGAGACCAGGTTCCTTCGGACAGGGACACCGGAGAAGCCATCCTGTCGACGATCAAACGCCGGCCTATGACGGCCCAAGACATCTCTCTATCGCTGGGGAAACCGCTTGAAGAGGTCTGCGCCCACTTGGTTCGCCTCGTCCGGCAGCGCCGGCTGAAGGGTCTCAGCCACAAAGGGCTGGAGTACTATGAACCCCTTTAAAGACCTATCCAGGGAGGAGCTTCAGGATTTTCTCAAGGATGCCGCCCTCAACTGGCTGGCCCACGACGGCCTCTGGTTTCGCGCGGTCGAAGAGAGATACGGGATGGGAGCGGCGCTCGAACTCGATCGGCGAGCCTGGGAGCAGTTTACGGTCATCGAAGCCAGGAGGATCATGAAGCGGCTCAAGATGGAGCCGGGGGGAGGGATCCCAGCGCTGATCAAGGCGCTCTCCCATAGGCTCTACGCCCACATCAACCAGCAGGACATCGTCGAGGTCAACGACACGCGCTGCATTTTCCAGATGAAGACGTGTCGCGTCCAGGAGGCCCGGGCCCGGCAGGGGCTTCCGGATTTTCCCTGCCGGTCCGTGGGGATTGTCGAATACAGCGATTTTGCCAAAACCATCGACCCCAGGATCGAAACCAGGTGCCTCGCCTGCCCGCCGGGTTCTCATCCGGCCGGGACATGGTGCGCCTGGGAATTTACGATCAAGCTGTAATCCCACAGCCAGGTGCCGAACGACACTTTTCATTTTCACTCGGCTGCGGTGGCAAAAATGAAAGTCCGCTATACGAAAAATGGCTGACCTACGTGGTGTAGGGGAATCCCGGCGCCAACCGTTCCCAGCCTTCACTCCTGACATTCTCTGATCCGCCGAAGAGGGGATCGCCTAAAAAATAATAGTATTTTCCATTTTTGCCGATTTTCGGTATAATTTTTGTCCTTTGACAAAACCCATGATCCGAGCCAGAGGCTTTTTGAAAAAGATCCAGCCCTATCAGCCGGGCAAGCCGATCGAAGAAGTGGCC
>JAPKZH010000661.1 GCA_026393905.1 Candidatus Aminicenantota bacterium | reverse complement strand
GCATTGAGGTCAAGATCAAGCCCAAAGTCCACTTAGAGAAGGAAGTCACGCTGGAGATGGATATCAAGGTCACTTCGCTCGGGGGAAAGGGGTATGCCGATATCCCGATTATCCAAAATCGCGAGATCAAGAACGTCATGCGGTTCAAGGACGGTGAGACCAAGCTCATCGCCGGCTTGTTGAGGGACGAGGAGAGAAAGACCCTCAAGGGCATTCCGGGGCTCAAAGATATCCCGGTGCTGGGAAGGCTGTTCGGCGCCGAAGACACGACTATCGAGCAGACCGATATGATTCTGACCATCACGCCGTATATCATCCGCTCCATCCCTTGGAGCGACGAGGACAGGAAGCCTCTTTGGGTCGAACTCGAAGGAATCACGTCTTCGACTGCTTCACCGCGAGATATCCGTGCGAGTGAATATTCTGAGGTCCCCGCCGGACTGCCACCACTGCAGCGGGAACCGCCCAAACCGCAATCGGAGGAAAAGAAAGAGACGGGGGAAAACCGGGCTTTTCTGGAGCCGCCTCAACTTGAAATTCCCCCGAAGGGAGAATTCAGGATCAATATCATCCTGAATTGTAGCCAAGAAGTCGCCAATATGTCCCTCTCCCTGAACTTTAATCCTCAAGTGCTCAGGTTGAAAGATGTCACAGAAGGTGGACTGATTCGACAGCTCGGCGAAAAAGTTCCCTTCCTGAAAAGTATAAACGGTCCGACGGGAATGGTCACCATCGGATTTTCAAACCCCGATATGGCCAAAGGAGTGAAAGGTGCGGGAAGTCTGGCCGTTCTCGTCTTTGAAGCTGCGAATCCGGGCGAAAGCGCGCTTTCCGTGACGAGCCTATCTGCCAACAGTCCGAAGGGGACTTCTGTCAGCTTCAAATCGAGTGGAGCCAAGATCATTGTTCGCTGAAGCTGACAATATTTCCTTTTTTTCTTGAAAGATCATCAGGAAGGAGATGAAACGATGAAAAAATGGAAGGAAGAAAGATCGGGACTGATCACCATCGTCTTGATCTTGGTTTGCGGATCTTTCATGGTCAGCGGCTGCAGCAAACGACCGAGCGGCGGCAAAAGTGGTGTCGTCAATTATGAAGGGGGAATCATAGAAACATCCCTTCAAACATCCTGGCCAAAAGATATCCCAACCGAAATTCCTGAATTTACCTACGGGAAAATCAAGGCCGTGACAAAAGACAGCATCCCAACGGGCGCCCATTGGTCACTGCGCATTTCCGATCTTTTGGACTCGGCGATCGACAACTATTATGAACAATTGAGACTCAAACAGTGGTATGCGATCGCCATGCCTCTGCCAAAGGGGAGGGTCCTCCTTGGAAACGAAAAAGACTTTTTCATTTATCTTATAACTTATAAAGACAATACGGCCCTTTTAATCGTCAGCCACAAACCCGGCTCATAAAACCCAGACAATTCTCAAGCCTGCCTTGGAAGCCGTAGGATCGTAGATCAGCACGGGAATCTTTTTCGCGGCGTTTATAATTTCTTAAGGACAAACTCTGGAAGACTGGGCAAGCAAAGGGGGTAAATCGCGCTGACGCCAAGCAGTCCCTGATTTTGCTCTTGCATTTCTGGCCGCAGACCCTTATCATTTAGCGCTCGGGTCGGAGATGACCCTGAAACGGAGAAGTGAGAAATGGATCTATTCGATAAGTGCCATACGGACGGGGGCTATTTTGGCCAATTTAGAGCTAAAGAAGATCACTACTTCACCCGTCCGGTTCTGGACCCCATCCCTGGCAGGGAGATGATCTTTCACGGCCAGAAAGTCATCAAGTGGTCGATCAACAATTACCTGGGCTTGGCCGAGAACAATGAGATCAAGGCGCTGGCCGTGGAAACCGCGAAAAAATACGGGACGAGCGCGCCGATGGGCGCCCGGATGATGACGGGGAACACAGAGCATCATATTGCCCTCGAGAAGAAGTTCGCCGAATTTCTCCAGAAAGAGGATGCCGTCCTGTTCAATTACGGCTACCTGGGGGTCATCGGAACGATCACCTCCCTAGTCGATACCAACGACACGATCATCGTCGATAAATTATCCCATGCCTCGATGCTGGACGGGGTGTTTATGGCCCAGGGGAAATTCCGTGTCTACAGGCATAACGACATGAACAGCCTGGAGGCCCATCTCAAGCACGTCAACAAGGACCGCAAGGGCGGAATCCTGATCGTGACCGAGGGCGTCTTCGGCATGCGGGGCGACATCGCCGACCTGCCGGCGATCTGCGCGCTGAAGGAGAAATACGACGCCCGGCTATTCGTGGATGACGCCCACGGGTTCGGCGTCATGGGCGAGAACGGCCGCGGCAGCGGGGAATATTTCGGCGTCCATGACAAGCTGGATATCTATTTCGGGACGTTCGCCAAAGCCTTTGCCGCGATCGGCGGCGTCTCCGCCACCTATAAATCCGTGGCCGAATGGATCCGCTACAACGCCCGAACCCAGGTTTTCGCTAAAAGTCTGCCCATGATCTATGTCGAGGTCCTGTCCAAGACCCTGGATATCATCCGGGACGACAAGGAACGTCGGAAGAAAATGTGGGAGAACGCCGCCAAACTCAAAAGCGGGCTCAAAGCCCTGGGCTATGAAGTCGGAGATGTGCTTTCGCCCCTGACTTCCGTCTACGTTCCGGCGGGTGACGTCCCCCTCGGCATGGCCATCATTAAAGGGCTCCGCGACATGGGGGTCTTCATTACCGGCGTCACCTATCCCGTCGTCCCCAAAGGCATCCTCCTCTTCCGGATGGTGCCGACGGCATCCCACACGGACGAGGACATCGAGCGGACGATCACGGCCTTCCGCAAGGTTCGTGACGATCTCAAGCTCAACGTGGAGACTGCCAAAAAGACCATGGCCCAGGAACAGGGGGATTGACGACTGACGTAACCGGTCAAAGAACCCTCGTGACAGGGGCCTCGCGAGGCATCGGGAAAGCCATTGCGGCTGCCCTAGGGAAGGCGGGCTATCAAGTCATCGGGACCTCGCGCCGCCCCGAGAACATCCGGGATAAGATCGAGGGCATCGAGTACCTTAAGCTCGACCTGCTGGACGACCGGTCCGTCGAAGAGTGCATCAAGAAAGCCTCCCCCATCGACGTCCTTATCAGCAACGCCGGAGGCAGCCACATCTGGCCGGCCGCCGAAGCGCCCCTGGAGAAGGTCAAAGAGCAATTCCAACTGAACCTCTTTGGCCCTATCAAGCTTGCCCAGGGCTTTCTCGCCGGCATGATACAACGGAAGCAGGGGTTTATCCTTCTCATAGGGTCACTGGCGGGGCGGTTCTCGATTCCTTTCCAGTCCAGCTATGCCGCCTCAAAACTCGCCCTGGCGGGATTCGCCTGGGCGCTGAGGAATGAAGTCAAAGCATATGGCATCAAGGTCGTCACGCTCGAGCTCAATCATATCCGGACAACCATCAAGCCGGATATCCTCTTGCCCCAGGACTCAAGATTCCAGCACGAGATGGCCAAGGTCATCCGTTGGAGAGAAAAAAACGTCGACAGGGGATCCAGTTCGGATATCGTTGCTAAAAAAGCTATACAGATATTGAAAAAAAGAAATCCTCGGCCGTTCTACGCCGTGGGCGGAAGCGGACCGCTTTTGCTGTTCTTAAAGAGAATCTTGCCCGATAAATCCATAGAGAAACAGGTCAGGAAAAACCTCGGCCTCTAAACGGGGGAGTCCCCCTCACCCTGTCCAGGGGGTAATTTCCTACATAAATTCACCCCAAAAGATGATTGAAGTCTAGCCTGATAAATGAAATAAATGATGCGAATCGTTATAAAGGAAAATGGTTTGGAAAAAACGGATCCAAGCGCCGGAAAAGCTTGATTGAATGGCGCGGGGATAAGACCATGAACAACAAAAAGGTCCTTGTCATCGACTTCGACGCGGATTTCCTGCAAACCGTCAGCCAGTTCCTCCGGAACGAAGGATTCGAGGTCCTTAATGCCATGGACGGCATGGCCGGCCTAGAAAAATTCAGGGCGGAGGAACCGGACCTGGTTATCCTGGAGGCCATGCTTCCCAAACTGCACGGTTTCGAGCTCTGTTCGAAAATCGCGAAAGAGGAAAGGCGGGTGCCGGTGATCATCATGACCGGCGTGTATAAAGACCCCGTTTACAAAACCGAGGCTTTACGCACGTTCGGCGCCACGGCCTATTTTGAAAAGCCTTTTTCGCTGGACAGCCTTAAGACCACGATCCGCCGCATTTTTTATACCTCCGAAATGGGGAGCAAAAAAGAAGAAAAAAAGAAGGAGGATACAGGACCCTCCATCGTCGAAGCGGTTTCCCCAAAAACCGCGGAAAAACCTTCCGTTATGGTCAGGCCTCATATCGAAAGAAAGAAAGACATCGCTAAAAAAATCGATGACGATGTCGATCGCATCCTGAAAGACGCCCTCGCCGATTTCGGACTGGGCTCCGAGAAAAAGAAGCCGGCCATCAAGACTACCGATCCATCACACAAAGAGAAGACCGCCCCGGCTCAGCCCGTTCGGCCGGCCATGTCCGTGACCGAACTGGCACGAATGTCGATCAAAGAAACGCCCGTTAAAGAGATGCCCGTCAAAGAAGCGCCTCACAAAGAAATGCCTGTTAAGGAGCCCCCGTTCAAGGAACCGGTCGTCAAAGAGCCCGTCTTCAAAGAACCTGCCGTCAAAGAGCCTGTCGCCAAAGAACCGATGTTCAAAGAACCGGATGTCCAAGAGCCGGTCAACCACGAGCCCCCCGTGGCGGAATGGAAGCCCGCCGAATTCAAGGAAGATGCCAAATTCCGCAAGGTTGAATCCCACAAGAAAACGGCGCCGAAAAGTCTCTGGGACCCCTTTGTCGAATTTTACCCGGACAAGAAAAGAGCATTCTCTCCGCGGATGATCGGCATTGCCGCGGGCGTTCTCATCATCAGCAGCTTGGCTTTTTACTTCCTCAGGCCTCACAAAAATCCTGGGCAGTCCGATCTGTCGGGAAAGCCGCAAGCTTCGGAGTCCATCCTGGAAAACAAGGAAGCCCAAAGCACGCTGACATCTCAACAGCTCCTGAACACCATTGAAAAGATGGGCCAGACGCAGGATCAGCCAAAAACCGCCGTCCCCCAAGACAAGCAGACGGCTCCGCCTCCCGACAACCCCGTGGTGGAAAACCCTCGCCCGGAAGACCTGAAACCCATCCCGCCGACACAGAACACTACGCTCCAAGGGCAGATCCCCGTTCCCAACCAAGCCGGCGAGGCCAAAACGGAGGGACAAGACCAGATGGCGGCCGGCCAAGTCCAGAATCCGAATCCTGAGGCAAAGCAGAAAGAGCAAGCGGCGGCCGCCAACGAGGCGAATGCCAAAGCCAGCTTGGGCGACCTCGTCCCCCTGGATAAAGTGAACAGCCAGCCCCTCATCATCAGGAAAATCGAACCCTCTTATCCGGCCTACGCCCAGAGGCTCAAGGTGGAGGGCCAGGTCACGGTGAACGCCCTGATTTCCGAATATGGAGACGTCCTCCAGGTGAATGTGACCCGAGGCATCGCGGGAAATTTCGGGTTCGAAAAAGCCGCCGAAAATGCCGTCAAGCAGTGGAAATTCAAACCCGCCCAAAAGGACGGAGTGAATGTCAGAGTCTGGAAGCCCTTTACGATCGGCTTCAAGCTAAAAAAATGAAGGAGGGAGTTCCCTTAAGGAGTGAACCATGCCATTAAGAAGAGACCAAGAAGATCTCTACAGAAAAACCATGGACGAAGTCAAAAAACAGATCGACGACATCGATGGCCAAATCGAGACGGAGATTCAGAAAGTCCGCGAACGGCTCGCCGACTTCCAGCAGGCTAAGAAATCCCTTCAGCAGGTCTACAAAGGGATGGCCAAGCTCCTCGGCCTGGATTCCGAGACGGATGACGAAGAAGCGGAGTCCGAGGCCTCGGCTATGCCGAAAATGTAGGCCGTCTCTCTGAATCTCTGGACCTGACCGCCCCTTCATTTTCTCCGCCTTTTAAAACGTTTCGTTCTATCGTTCGCCTTTTTTCCCTAGATTGACAGATCCTCATAGCGAGCGTTATAGTTCGCTTGAGATGAGCGATTTTTCTCGCCGAGGCGCGACTTTCCGGCTGTTGGCGGCCCTGGCGCTCTACGTATCGGCGGTTTTTCCCCACGCCCGGGCATATCCCGCGCAGGAGATACGCCGCAGCGAAACGCTCGCTCCGGGAATCGAGCACCTGGAAATCCGTCGGGGCGACCTCACCGATGATCCCGAGCGCGACCGCTGGATCATTCATGTCCTTCTTCTTGACCCGAGGTGTTCGCGGCTGGTGTTGGCCCGGGCCATGGATGAAGTCGTCGGCGCTGAAACGACCTCTTCGCTCGCGGCGCGGCATGGCGCGTTGGCGGCCGTCAACGGCGGCTACTTCCGCACCACGGGCACCTATCGCGGCGAGCCGACGGGTCTGTTGGTGATGGAAAGGAAGGTTTTAAGCGAGCCGCTCGGCCGCCGCACGGCGCTGGCCATTTCCAACGCGGGCGAGCGCACACGCCTCGCTTCGGCCCGCTTCGAGGTCAAGGCCGAAGTCCTCGTGGAAGGGCAAAAGACATATCCGGTCAGCGGTTTCAATCGTCCCCGCGAGGAGAACGAGCTAATCGTGTTCACGCCGGAATTCCACCGCACCACGCTCACCGGCCCCGACGGCTTGGAAGCGGTCATTGAAGAGGGCCGCATCGTAACCGTGAGCGACGGAGCGGGCAGCCAGCCGATCCCCGGCAGAGGCTACGTTCTCTCAGCCGACGGCGCCGCTCGACAGTGGGCGCGAGATCACCTCCGGGCCGGCATACGAATCGAAATCCGGAGCAAGATTACGGCCGACCCTCCCCTTCCTTTTGCGGCCGACTTCATCGTGGGCGGAGGCCCACTTCTTGTGACGGGAGGCAAAGCCGCGACCGCCGCCGAAGCCGAGCAGTTCGACCCCGATTTCATCCAAAAGCGTCATCCGCGCACGGCCGCCGGGATCCGGGGCGACGGCATTATAGTGCTTGTCACGGTCGACGGCCGGCAGCCCAAGAAGAGTGTCGGGATGACCATCCAAGAGCTGGCGGTCCTGATGACCGAGCTCGGCTGCGTCGAAGCCATCAACCTCGACGGCGGCGGCTCAACGGCGATGGCCATTAACGGCCGGGTCGTGAACAATCCATCCGACGCCACCGGTGAGCGGCCGGTCAGCGACGCCCTGCTCGTTTTTCCAAGAAAATAAAGCAAATATTGTCTGTTCTAAAAACCGCCCCACAGGAAATTGACTTCAATTTTCGGCTGTGCTATAAAAGTTCCACGTTGAGTTGAGCTTTCGCTTGAAGAAAGATAGGGCGACTTGAAGAAGGGAAAAAGAAAAACCAGCTTTTCAAATCATATTTCAAATTAAGCCCATGTTTTCGCCTGGGGATAAAATAAAGCAGTACGAGATCATCCGCCTTATCGGGAAAGGCGGAATGGGCGAGGTTTATCTCGCCCATGACTCGATTCTTGACCGCAAAGTCGCCCTGAAATTCCTTCCTGATGAGCTCGAAAGCGATCCACAGATCAAGGACCGATTCCTACGCGAGGCCAAATCATCTGCAGCGCTGGATCATCCCTTCATTGGCCAAATCCATGAGACAGGAGAAATCGGCGGGAAGGCTTTTATTGTCATGGAGTATGTCGAAGGATTGACCCTCAAAGAGAAAATGGAGGCCGTGAAGCTTCCTCTCAGAGACGCCCTCCAAGTCGTTTTGGAAGTCAGCGAGGCTTTGGAAGTCGCCCACAGCAAAGGCATTGTCCATCGGGATTTAAAACCCGCCAACATTATCCTCACGCCTCAAGGACATGCCAAGGTCATGGATTTCGGGCTGGCGAAGCGTTTCCTTCCCAGCGGGGATGAGTTGCACCAGACGCTAACCCGATCGATCACAGGAGAGGGCGCTATTGCCGGCACAGTGGCTTACATGTCGCCTGAACAGGCCCGCGGGGATATTGTAGATGGCCGGAGTGACATTTTTTCTTTGGGGATCATTCTTAATGAGATGATCGCCGGGATACACCCTTTTTCTAAGCCAACACCCGCAGAGACTCTGACCTCGGTCATGAGGGACCCTCCGCCTCCCGTCAAAGTCACCCCGAAAAGCGCGGATGCTTCCATTGCCCAAATATTGCAGAGATCTTTGGCCAAAAATCCGGCTCAAAGATATCAAAAAGTGACTGACCTTGGTCTGGATATTCGAAAACTGCAGAGCGAGCTGGCAGCCGGCGGGCTCATTTTCCGGAAATGGGCCAGAATCGCCGGCAGTGTCCTTTTGGCAGCCATTGTCTTTATTGGCCTCTGGCAGTTCGTCCTTCGGCCAAGAGAAAAGGCTCTGCCGACTGCGCCAAGTCCGATATCCGTGCTAGTGGCTGATTTTCAAAATTTGACGGGAGACCCTGATTTCGATGGCACATTAGAGCAACCCATGGGGATCAGCCTGGAAGGAGCTCCTTATATTTCGGTTTACAAACACCCTAAAGCCCATTCTGTGGCCAACAAACTCTCTTCCAGTGCCGATGATCGGCTGGACACCGAACGGGCGCTGCTGGTCAGCCGCAGAGAGGGCATTAATGCCGTCGTCGAAGCCTCCATCAAGCCCAATGGTAAGGGTTACACAATCAATGTTCAGGCCTTGGACTCGGCCACTGGCAAGAAGATCGCCCAGGCTGATCAAATAATCAAAACAAAGGCTGAAGTTTTGCAGGCTACCCATAATCTAGCAATCAAGATCGGGTCGAAACTCGGCGGAATTCCGCCCGAGTCCGTTGAAGCCCTCAGCAAAGAGACCTTTTCCACATCTTCATTGGAAGCCATTCGGGCCTACTCCCAGGCACAGGAATTTGCGATCCAAGCCAAGGATAAGGAAGCCATTCAAGAATACGAGAAGGCACTCGCCAGCGATCCAGAGATGGGACGGGCCTACTCTGGTTTAGCCGCTATCTATTATAATCGCGGCCAGTTCCAAGAGGCAGAGAGATATTACCGGCTGGCCATGGGCAAAATCGATCAAATGACCGAACGGGAAAAGTATCGAACCAGCGGAGGTTATTATCTTTTCAAACAGGACTATCAAAAAGCTATAGAACAATATAGTTCACTGGTGAATAAATTTCCTGCCGACGCCGCAGGACGGGCCAATCTGGCTTTTGCCTATTTTGCGGCGAGGAAAATGGCCGAAGCCCTTGAATTCGGGCAAAAGGCGGTAGAAGCCAACCCTGGGGATTCCACTGCCCGCTATAATTTGGGCTGGTATGCCATGGGAGCAGGCAATTTTGAGATGGCCAAGAACAAGGAACTCAACGTTCTCAAAGAAAGACCTGCTTATGAAAAAGCCTATCTCGTCATCGGCTTGTCTGAATTGGCGTTGGGTCAGAACGAAAAAGCAACTGAGGCGTATAAGAAGCTGGAGACCCTCAGTTCTTACGGAGGCTCCGTCGCCTCGGAAGCATTCGGCGACCTTGCCATATATGAAGGGAGACTCGAGGACGCGATCGTCATTCTGAACAAAGGCATCACCGCGGATTTGAAGAGCGGCCAAGCTGATTATGCGGCTGATAAATTGCTCATCCTGGCCGACGTGTTTTTACAGAAAAATCAAAAGGTCAAGGCGATTGAGTATGCTGACAAAGCTTTAGCGTCCAGTAAAAACGAAGATGTGATGTTTGTGGCTGCCCGAATTTACTTACAGGCAGGGGCGGATCAAAAGGCAAAAGCAATTAAGGATGAACTCGGCAAGAAAGTACAGCCAATCAACCAGGCCTATGCCAAACTGCTTGAAGGCGAGATAAGCTTAGAGAAGGGCGATGCGCCGGGCGCCATACGGCTTTCCCGGGAAGCCCAATCTATAGTCGATACCTGGCTCGGACGATTCTTTATGGGATATGCCTCGCTTGAAGCGGGGGCTTTTGCCGAGGCTTATACAGAATTCGATCTTTGCTTGAAGCGCCGCGGGGAGGCAACCTCAGTCTTTATGAACGATCTTCCTACTTACCGCTATTTTCCCCAGGTTTATTATTATTTGGGCCGGGCTCAGGAAGGACTGAAGAGCCCAGCCGCCAAGGAGTCTTATCAGGCTTTCCTCAAAATTAAAGAAAAATCGCCAGACGCTTCTCTCGTTAAGGACGCCAAGAAACGGCTGGCTGGACTCAATAGACCATAATTCCAGGGCTAAATAATGTTCATACATCAAAAAAAGCGATTGCGTCCTTCTCGATCGCCACATTTTTCAGTAATTTGACAAAATGTTGGGGGCATGATATTTTTTAGTTAGCAAAAGAAAAATAGCCATTCAAAACCCGCGGTGTCATTCTGAAAACCCTGGTACCTCCAGATTCTGCTGTGCGTGCGCGACGCCGTTAGCCGGGTCGGGCCAAGATACCCCCTCCCCCACTAAGACTCTTCAGACTGATTTTCGACAGTTGATTTTTTGAAGTTCTTGTAAATGAATAAATTACGGAGTCTCAAAAAAAGTTTGGCACTACGCTCGT
>JAPKZH010000469.1 GCA_026393905.1 Candidatus Aminicenantota bacterium | reverse complement strand
AACAAGGAACTTCTCGCGGAGATCGACAGGACTGCCAGACAGGAGTCGCGCACGCGGTCTGAGCTCATCCGCGAGGCGGCCCGCCTTTACATCGGACGGAAAAATAGGTGGGAAAGGATTTTCGCTTTCGGCAGCCGGCAGGTTCAACGATTCGGACTTCGAGAGGAAGACGTTGCCAGTGAAATCAAGAAGTACCGCGCCAAAAAACAAGACCGAAAAGCCTAAGCTCGTTCTCGACTCCAATGTTTTCATATCGGCGGTCGTGTTCGGGGGGAAGCCGCGCGAAATCCTGGACCTGGCTGTCAAAGGCCTGATCGAGGTTGCCATTTCGGACGACATCCTGGAGGAGATCAAGGAAGTTCTGGATGGCAATAAATTCCAATTTCCGGCGAAAATCGTCTACGCCATAATAACGGAGATCGAGGATCTGACCGATCTCGTCGAGCCCAAAAAGGGGATAGACGCTATCCTGGACGATCCTGAAGATAATCGAGTCCTCGAGTGCGCCGTTGAGTCCGGCGCAAACGGCATCATATCCGGCGATTCTCACCTGTTGGCGCTTCGTAGCTTTGGCAAGATCAAAATTATGAATCCGGATGAGTTCCTTCGCTGGTTTAGAAAAAACCCCGTCCGATGAAATAGGCTTGTCAATGAGAGGGCCTATACTTGATTTCCTCAAAGAATTGAGTAAAAATACTCACGTTATTGAGTAAAATCAATTTTCCAGGGAGAAAGTCATGTATAAAAAGCCTCAGTTCAAGGCCCTCTACGACAGGCTCCGGGAGCCGCGGAGGTTTATCCAGGTGCTTTCGGGGCCACGGCAGTCTGGCAAGACCACCCTCATTGGCCAGGTCCTCAAAGAACTTCCTGTCCCTTCTCGCTACGCTTCGGCGGACGCGCGGGAGGCGCATGCGCCGGCCTGGCTGGAACAGCAATGGAACGCCGCTCGGAATGAGCTCGCCGCGTCACCGGCTCGGGGCTTTGTCCTGGTTATCGACGAGATCCAGAAAATCCCGGCCTGGAGCGAAACAGTCAAGAAACTATGGGATGAGGATACGCGCGGCGGACCGGCCCTGAAGGTCGTGCTCCTCGGCTCGTCGTCCCTCCTTCTCCAGCGCGGATTGACGGAATCCCTGACCGGCCGATTCGAAATCCTGCGCCTCACCCATTGGACATATGTCGAGATGAAGGACGCTTTCGGGTTCGACCTCGATCAATATATCTATTTCGGCGGTTACCCCGGCGCCGCTCCGCTCATCTCCGAGGAGCAGCGCTGGCGGGACTATGTCCGCGATTCTATCGTGGAGACGACAATTTCCCGCGATATCCTGATGATGAGCCGGGTCGACAAGCCGGCGCTCCTGCGGCATCTGTTCGAGCTCGGGGCCCACTATTCGGGCCGCATCCTGTCCTTCAACAAGATGCTCGGGCAGTTGCAGGACGCCGGGAATACGACAACCCTGTCGCACTACCTGGACCTTCTAAGCGCGGCGGGGCTGATGACGGGTCTCCGGAAGTATTCCGCGGCGCCGGTCAGGCGAAAGGCGTCGAGTCCGAAACTCCAGGTCTTGAATACGGCCCTTATCAGCGCCCTGTCCGGGTCGGGGTCGAACGAGGTCCGGAAGGATCCGGCGGCATGGGGGAGGATCGTGGAATCCGCGGTCGGCGCTCATCTGCTGGCATCGGCCATGGGGCAGGAGATTCGCGTGAGCTTCTGGCTCGAGAACCGGAGGGAGGTGGATTTTATCCTGGAGAAAGGGAAGCGTCTGGCCGCCATCGAGGTGAAAAGCGGGAGGGTCAGGGACGGAATCCCCGGAATCGATCTATTCCTCAAAAGGCACCCGGGGGCGCGGGCTTATCTCGTAGGAGGCGACGGGATAAGGCTGGAGGAATTTTTCTCGGCCTCGGCCGCCGACCTAATCTGAGACGTCAAGGAGTCTGACCATGCCCGAATATTCGATCTCGCAGCTCAATAATTTCGAGGAATGTGCGCTTCAGTACCGGCTCATCTACGTCGACCGGATCAAGCGCTACGAGGAGGGGGTTGAGGCCTTCCTCGGCCAGCGCTTCCACGAGGCGATGGAGTGGCTCTATCGCGAGCGCGCATTCCGGGTCGTCCCGCTCGAGGAGTTGTTGGCCTATTACGAGAAAGTCTGGGCCGAGAGATGGCATGCCGAGGTGAAGATCAACAAGGAAGGGCGCACCGCCGACGACTATAAGCTCATGGGGCGGCGCTTCATCGAGGACTATTATAAGCGGCACTACCCGTTCGAAGAGGGGCGGGTGCTGGGGCTCGAGCGGTATATTCGGTTCCCGCTTGCCGAAGGGTCACGCTACAACTGCAAGGGGATCATCGACCGGCTCATGCTGGCCCCGGACGGAGCCTTCGAGATCCACGATTACAAGACGGGCTCCGGCCTGCCTGATCAGGCCGGGCTCGACGAGGACCGGCAGCTGGGCTTCTACCAGATCGGGGTCCAGACGCTCTGGCCCGAAGCGAAGGAAGTCCGGCTCATCTGGCATCTCGTCGCCTTCGACCTGGAGATGAGGTCGCGAAGGACGCCTGATGCGCTCGAGGGGCTGAGGTGCGAGATCGCGGGGCTCATCGATAAGATCGAGGCCGAACGGGAGTTCGCGCCGCACGAATCGGCTTTGTGCAATTGGTGCCCGTATTGGGATTTATGCCCGGTGAAAAAGCACCTGGTGAAGGTCGAGGGGTTGCCGAGGGACTGACTCAAGGCCTATGTCGGCGCCGAAAAGCGTTACACGGTGGCGCTCAAGGAAGATTCCTAAATCTCACATGAGAAATTCTGGGGACGCGTACCCAATTTCAAGAGAAATTGCTAATTATCCCCGAATTTCATGTCCCCGAATTTCCGGATTCCTGCTTCAGTTTTGACAGCCTTCAGATCTCGCGATATTATTTACCTCGAAAGCCCTGATCTTGTGCCTTAAAAAGCTGCTGATCATGCAAGTTATCGCCCTTTCGGACCTGCACGGAATCCGCTCCAGGTTTGAAAAAGCCCGCCGACTTCTCGACCAAAGAATTGAGATGCTCCTATTAGCTCTCTGAGGAGGATTACGCTATGAAGAATATATATTTTACGGCAGACACTCATTTCAATCATGCCAACATTATTAGTTTTTGTCAGCGTCCATTTGCGTCGGTGGCAGAAATGAACGAAGCCCTGATCGCCAAGTGGAACGCCAGAGTCGGGAAAGGAGACCTTGTCTATCATCTGGGAGATTTTGCCTGGGGGGACTGGGGGCCCATCATCGAACGGCTGAACGGCGATATTATCCTAATCAGAGGAGGACATGATAAGAAATTGAAAAAGAAATACTCCGGCCGCTTTCTTCAGATCGCGGATCTCATGGATATCGTTATCGAGGGATATGCGGTCGTCCTTTGCCATTACTGCCTTAGAGTCTGGAATAAGAGCCACTTTGATTCCTGGCATCTATTCGGGCACAGCCACGGCCGGCTTCAGGCGCTCGGGAAATCCCTCGACGTCGGCGTCGACGGCCACGGTTTTGAGCCCTGGTCCTGGGGAGAAATTAAAGCGCATATGGCTGAACGGCCGCACAATGAGAATTTTTTAGGGTCGGGAAAAAAGGGAGACGATTCCCTTTCCTTTTATAATCGCGTTCTCATTTGATATTTATATCGCTACGGTCTTATTGGTTTCTTGATAGCTTTACGGGCTGGTCAGCTTGGCGCTGACGAGGCGGTTGAGGCTGATTCCTTCTTCAGCGGCCTTGACGGCAAGGGCGCGGTGGACTTCCGGAGGAATCCTGACGACGAATTTTCCGCCTAGAGGCCTGGCTTTTCTCTAACGATGAGAAAAGAAAGACGAGATTTCTTTCCTGAGTGCTTCGTCTTTCTGATAGGACACGGCTAACTA
>JAPKZH010000636.1 GCA_026393905.1 Candidatus Aminicenantota bacterium | reverse complement strand
CGAGCCTCGCGCCGACGCTCTTTAAGCTGGACATTCTCGGAGCTTTTAAAACCGGCTTTTTCACCGTCATATTGTTTTTTTCTTTCTCGACATGTTTGACTGCGTCGGAACGCTGATCGGGGTGAGCCAAACGGCCGGATTTCTCAAGAACGGCAAGCTGCCCCGGGCCAACAAGGCCGTCCTCGCCGATGCCATCGGAACGGTCGAAGGGGCGTTGTTCGGGACTTCAACGGTTTCCAGTTACATCGAGAGCGCGACGGGAATCGCCCAGGGGGCCAGGACGGGATTGGCCAATGTTTTTACGGCTCTGCTTTTTGTGGCGGCCCTCTTTTTCAGCCCGCTGGCCGATATGATCGGCGGCGAGTTCAAATCTAGCGGGTTGACCTTGCGTCCGGTCATCGCGCCTCCGCTCATCATTGTCGGCTACCTGATGATGAAGTCCGTGACCCAGATCGACTGGGACGATATGACCGAAGCCATCCCGGCCTTTCTGACGATCGTCATCATGCCCTTGAGCGTGAGCATTACGGAAGGGATCGCTTTCGGATTTATTACGTTCTCGCTGCTGAAGCTGGTCTCGAAGAAAGGGAAACAGGTTCACTGGCTGGTCTATTTGTTCTCGGTGCTGTTCATCATCCGATATATCCTGAAATAAGGAGATCCATGAAGCTCAATAAAAAGCGTGTCGCCGCTTTGTTCTTGATTTGCCTAGCAGCCTTTGGAGCGGCCGGCTGTGCCCGCGTCATGGTCAAGCCCGACCTGTCCTTTGGCGTCGCCGAGTTCAATTGGGTGAACAGGATGATGAAGAAGATGTCGATCGAGGAAAAGGTCGGGCAGATGGTCGCCTGGCAGTACAACGGAAATTTCTACAACGCCGACAGCGATACCATTAAAGATCTCGAGGACCTCATCGTCACTCACGGGATCGGCGGCCTGGTTGTTTTCGCCGGCAACGTCTATGAGACGGCCCATCTCACCAATGCTTTTCAGAAAATGGCAAAAGTCCCTTTGCTCATCGCTTCGGATTTCGAGCGGGGCGTGGCCAACCGGATAACCGGCTCGACGCTCTTTCCGAATATGATGTCCATCGGGGCAGCCGATTCCGAGGACCTGGCCTACCGGATGGGAAAAATAACGGCCGAAGAGGGCCGGGCTCTCGGCGTCCACATGGCTTATGCCCCCGTCGTCGATGTCAACATCAACCCCGATAATCCGATCATCAACACGCGCTCGATCGGAGAAGATCCCGAACGGGTCAGCCGCTTGGCCGCCGCTTTCATCAGGGGCTGCCAGGAGAACGGCCTAATCGCCACGGCCAAGCATTTTCCCGGCCACGGCGATACCGACGTCGATTCACACAGCTTGCTGCCGGTCATCAGAGCTGACAGGGGTCGGCTGGACAAAGTCGAGCTCTATACGTTCAAAAAAGCCATCGAAGCCGGAGTCCAGGCTATCATGACCGCCCATCTGAGCGTCCCTGCCTTGGATGCCACGCCGGATCTTCCGGCCACACTCTCGCCCTTGATTTTAACAGATCTTCTGAGAAAGCAGTTCGGCTTCCGGGGACTGATCGTGACGGATGCGATGACCATGGGGGGCATCACCAACACATACTCGAACACGGACGCTGCTCTGAGGGCGATCATGGCCGGCGTGGACATGGTGCTCCTTCCTCCTGAGCCGGCCAAGGTGGTTGCCTTTTTGAAGGAAGCCGCCAGGAGCGGGCGGATCCCGGAAGCGCGGATCAACCAATCGGTCCGGAGAATCCTCATGGTCAAGGCCCGGCTGGGTCTCTACCGACAGAAGCTCGTGGATATCGATGCCTTGTACCAAAAAATCAGCACAAAGGAAAGTCTCAGACAGGCCGCTCTGACGTTCGAAAGCGCGGCGACGCTGGTGAAAAACGAGGAGAATCTTCTGCCGCTCCCTTCCCTCGGCAAAAAAATTGCGGTGCTTTCGCTGAGCAGCGACCCGGGCGATTATTTCGCCGGACGGGCATTTGCTGAAGGCGTAAGAAAACGGTGCCCTGGAACTCAGATTTTCTATGCCGACTCTGACACGGGCCAGGAGTCCCTTGAAGAAGCGGTCGCAAAATCGTCTGGGGCCGAGGTCATCGTTTGCGCCCTGTTCTCAAGGTTGAGCGACAGGAAGGGGAGCGTCGGGCTCGATTTGAAGCATATTGATCTCATCAAGAGATTCGCGGAAGGGGAGAGGCCGATTGTCATCCTGTCCTTCGGGAGTCCCTACTTTTTAAGATATTTTCCCGATGTGGACGCGTATCTCTGTCTTTACCAGAATACGCCACAAACCCAGGATATCGCAGCCCGAGCGATTTTTGGTGAGATGGAGATCAAAGGGAAGCTTCCTGTGTCGCTGCCAGGCCTCTATCCCATCGGACACGGCATCCTCTTGCCCAAGAAATAACGAGAGCGATTTCGAGGAGGCGTGGGCATCGCCCCACGCCTCCTCGAAATCGCACAAACTGAGACCCAACACCGACGATAAGTTGACGTTTTCCGCTGCCTGTGATAATACCTAGGGCGCATATTCCATGGCTATTCGTCCTGCCCACAAAAAATTTAAAAAATATGTCCGAGGAGGTTTTATGTCGCGTTTAAAATCATTAAAGCTTATCGGCATCTTTCTTCTCGTCTTTGGCCCGGTTCTTTGCCTGACGAACACATTCGGCCAGGCCGTGAGCGAAGACATGCTCAAGGCGATCACCTATCGCGATATCGGTCCCAGCCGGCAAGGCGTTCGGTTCACGGACTTCGCGGTCCCGCTCCAGCAGCCCTACACGTTTTATGCAGCGACCGGTTCGAGCGGCCTGTGGAAAACCGCGAACAACGGCCAGACGTTCGAACCCATCTTTGAGAATGAGAAAGTGATCTCGATCGGCGACATCGCGGTCGCGCCGTCCAATCCCAACATCGTCTGGGTGGGCTCCGGAGAGGCCAACACGTCCCGCAGCACCTATTATGGCGATGGCATCTATAAGTCCACGGACGCCGGCAAGACATGGAAAAACATGGGTCTCAAGGAGTCCCATCATATCGGCCGGATCGTGATCCATCCGACCAATCCCGACATCGTCTATGTTGCGGTCCTCGGCCATCTCTACACAGACAACCCGGACCGCGGGCTTTATATGACCCGGGACGGCGGCAAGACCTGGGTCAAAGCCCTCGACGTGAAAGTCGACAGCCGGGCCATCGGTGCTGTCGATGTCGTGATGGACCCTAAGAATTCGAACGTGCTTTATGCGGCCACCTATGACAAGTTGCGTCAGGACTGGAATTTCCAGCTCGGCGGCCCCGGCAGCGGGATTCATAAATCCAGCGACGGCGGCCGGACCTGGAAAAAATTGGGCGGCGGTCTCCCGAGTGGAATCCTCGGCCGCATTGGACTGACGATCTATCCGAAAAACTCGAACATCCTCTACGCCGTCGTCGAAAACGCCAACAAACCCGGCATGTCGGCCGAAGATAGGATGAAGGAGATCATCGCCGGCAAGTCGAGCAGCGGCATGATCGATGGCGAAGTCTATCGCACGGATAATGGCGGCGCGACCTGGAAGAAGGTCAGCCCCGAGAAACAGAGCATCGGCAGCGGTCCCGGCTATTATTACTGCGATATCATCGTCGATCCCAACGATGACAAACATGTCTATGCGCTCTCGGTCGGCGTCCAGGAGTCGAAGGATGGCGGAAAGACCTGGGCCAGCCCATTCCGCTTCGGCGGTGACAATCACGCCCTCTGGATCGACCCGGCCAACTCCAACCATATGCTCCTCGGCTATGATCATGGCATGGGCGTAACGTTCGACGGCGGCAAGAACTGGTTCCATCCGGACTTCATCCCGGGGTCCCAGTTTTATGCCGTTGACTTTGATATGTCCTATCCCTATCGCGTCGCAGGCGGACTGCAAGACAACGGCTCTGTGATGGGGCCGAGCACGAAGAGAGGAAGCTCGCCAATCCGCCTTGAGGATTGGCAGACGGTAGGCGGCGGCGATGGGATGTATAACGTCTTCGACAAGAACACGAACCGCTATCTCTACAATGAATCCCAGTTCGGTCCGCTCCAGAGAACGGATCTCCTGACAGGCGAGTCAAAGGGCATCGCCTATTCGAGAACCAAACCGGCGACACGATGGAACTGGTGCGCTCCCGTAATCGTCTCGATTCATAACAGCCAGGCGATCTATCACGGCGGGAACATCCTGGTGAAATCGGAGAACCGCGGCGAAACCTGGACGGAGATCAGCCCGGACCTCACGACGAATAATCCAGCGAAACTCCTTCAAGGCAAGGGCGGCGACGGCAATATCCAGTATTGCACGATCACGACCATTGATGAATCGCCGCTCATAGCGGGCTTCCTCTGGGTGGGTACCGACGACGGCAATGTCTGGGTGACCAGAGACGACGGCAAGAACTGGACGAAGCTCAACGATAAGATCACCGGCAATCCTAGCTATTGGGTGAGCCGTGTAGCGGCATCCAACGCCGAGCCCGGCACCGCCTACGTCTCCTACACAGGCTTGCGGAATGACGATTTCCGGCCGTTCCTCTATAAGACCACGGATTACGGCCAGACTTGGATTTCGATCTCCGGCAACCTGCCGAACGAATCGATCAACGTCATTCGCGAAGACGTCAAGAACCCGAACCTGCTCTTTGTCGGGACAGACTTTGGGGTTTATGCGTCCCTGGACGGCGGCAAAGCCTGGACGATGCTGAAGGGCAATATGCCGATCCAGCCCGTGCATGACCTTAAGATCCATCCGCGCGAAAACGATTTGATCGTCGCGACACACGGCCGGGGCATTTATATCGCCGACATCTCTCCCCTCCAAGAGCTGACGCCGCAGGTTATGGCCAAAGACGCGCACCTGTTCGGGATTGAGCCTAAGATCAAATGGGCGCCGGACCGCTCGAGAAATCAGTCGAGCTCACTCAACTTTGACGGAAAGAGTGAGCTGGCGGGGATCTCCATCAACTATTATCTAAAGGCCAAGCCCCAGGCGGATGTCAGGATTGCGATTTACAAAGGCAACATGCCCGTGTCCGAAATCAAAGGCTCTGCCAATCCCGGCCTCAATTCCGTCTTATGGGATATGACGCAGCGCAGAGAGTTGACCGCCGATGAGAAGAAAGCGATGCAGGATCGAGCCGCTCGTTTCGGCGGAACGAGGGGCGGCCAGTTTGGCGGCATGCGAGGACAAGGGCAGAGAGATCCCAATTTTGCTTACAGTTCGGCCGATGAGGGCGATTACAAGGTCGTCCTGACGGTCGATGGTCAGCAATTTTCCGGGTTCGCAAAAATTTTGCAGGACAGCTGGTCACTGAAATAGATTTTTGGAAGAGGGGACGGTCCCAATATTGTCCCCCTTTTTTTCTCAACGTAAAGAAATTTGACGGCGGAAATCGGGGTCAAAGCTACACATCTGACAATTCAGGTTTTCGCGGTGACCGGAGTCAACGACAATGGGCAAAAGAAACGGGGCCTTCTGGCCCAGTGAACCGTTTCGAGCAAAGCGAGCGATCTCCTCATTCCTCGCGAGAGACTTAAGTGCGTCGCCGGGGTCAAACCTCAACATTCAACAAATCATCGACGTTGGAATGGCTTTTCAACGATCCTGCATCTAAAGAACTGTAATTGTTGAATGTTGAGGTTTGACCCCGTCTGGATTTGGCATAAAGGTTGCATTAGGGTTAGGCAACATGCTTGAGCTCAAAGGGGTCACAAAAAAATTCCATGTCTTTCCCGTCGTCAACCATGTAAGCTTGGCCGTCCGGCCGTCCGAAGTCCTCGGCTACTTAGGTCCGAATGGCGCCGGCAAAACAACAACGATCAAGATGCTGGCCGGTCTCTTGGAGCCTTCTTACGGCGACATCTATCTCGACGGTGAAAATATCAAGAAAGACATCATCGGCTATAAAAAG